>NZ_JABKCA010000005.1 GCF_013166655.1 Lentimicrobium sp. L6 | reverse complement strand
GGGGCAAAACAAAAAAATCATTTATTATGGGCAACTACAGTAAATTGACACTTGACTGATTAGTAACAGTTTTTATTTGTTTATAAGCTTCGGTGAATTACTAGAAGGATTGCAATACTTAATCCTCTAGAAAATCCTTATAAACAGTCCAGCCCTCAGTCCAATCGTAGGTTCCAAAAGCCCCTTTGTAGTTTGTAATTTCAAACCAATCGTCGAGAGGATATAGATTATTTCCTGTTGGAACATCTGGAGCCAATTTTATTTCTCCATCTATACTTAATCCTAAATTGGTAATCTCATTATTTCCAGCGGTAAAATAGACAGACCATAATTGAGAGGCCTCCTCATTTTGGTTTCCATATAGTTGAAAAACATTGCTTTCAACATTATTAGCGATATTATAAAAGATATTGCTTTCTATTTTTAATAATTCTCTTTTCCATTGAGAATAAGAATCGGTAGAACCATTAAGGTATTCATTCCTAGCTCCTGAAGAAGTATTATAAAGAATAGAATTTGCGGTGATACCGGCTGCAAAATTCGAATAACTCATACAGCTATTAGATGATCTAGAATTGCCAATTAAAGTAGCATTTGCAATTGTTGGCTTTGTAATAGGAAGACCATAAATGGGGTCGATTCCACCATTGGTTTCCAGTAAATTATCACCCACTTGCTCTTTCTGTAAGCCTAGAATAAATTGCATTTTACCTTGATATCCTAAATCAAAATCAATGATATCATCATGAGAATTGATACAAATAGCATGTTTTATATTTACGGTTCCGCCAAATATTTCAATACCATCATCAGCACTATTGATAATTTCAACATGATGAATTAGGGTATTGTTGCCAACACCACCTAATGTTAATCCATTAATCTCATTTCCTTCGTTTAATATAGTTCCAGGGTAACGAATAGAGATATAAGAAAGTTCACCTGAATAGTCTTCTTTGTTTTGTCCACCAAATAAGGCACGAGGTTCGCTGGTTGGTATTCCTTCGATGAAGGCTTCACTACTTTCAGTATTAAGAGGAGCATCTCCCAATATAATCAAACCACCCCATAAACCATAAGAGTCTTTAGAGAGTGTTCCATCCAAAAGGTCTAATTCTGAAGTGAAAATAATAGGGTCTTCTGAATTTCCGTTTGCAATGATGGTTCCACCGCGGGCAATGATTAAAGCGCTAGCTGTAGCTCCTTGTCCTTCTTTAAACTTGATAATTGCTCCTGGCTCGATGGTTAAAACTTGGCCATCATTTACAAAAACAAATCCCTGTAATGTAATATCATCTCCTTTTTTCCATGTTACAGTACCTGTACCACTGCCATTATCCGTAATTACTGTGGCATCTACAGGTAAATTATAATCGCTTTTTCTACAAGATTGTGAAAAAATAAGGAGACTTATAATAAGTATTATTGTGAAGTTCTTTTGCATCTTACAAGGGGTTTAAAAGTTTAACTCAATATTAAAATACAAATAATGGGAATCGGCTGCATTCTCAGCGTAGGCAATGAAATCTTGATAGTTCAGAGCCATTTTTACGTTCTTGATGGGCTGATATTCTATCCCTGATGTTATGCTGCTACCGTCTTTTGCTAAGTTCCATGGAATATCATCTCCTCCAAGGATGTTAGAGTAAAGGTAGTCGTAACGGGCGAAAAACTTAACTTTATTGACCAGTTTCACTGTAGAGTAAAATGAGAGGCCGTATCGGTCATGGTTTTCAACATGAGATGTGTTGGCTTGGTAGTTAAATTCGTTTCCTAAGGTGAAATACTTTGTTGTTAAACCAATAAAAGCATTTGCTGAATATTGGGTGATGTCTTCAGATTGATAGGCATCTACATATCCTCTAATTACTAAGGCATCTATAGGTTTGTAGGTTAGTCCAAAGGAGCCTTTGAAATATTCATCTTGCTGTATGTTGGAATAGCCTTCACCATTGGTGAATGAGATATCTGTGGATAATTGCTCGCTTATTTTATAGGAAGCAAAAATACCCAGGTCGGCACTGGAGCCAAATTTGTTTTTATCTTGGAAACTTTGTTGAATATATCGGTATCCCCAAAACTTTTCCTGAACTTTAAATTGGAAAGCATCTGCAATACCAAATTGAATCTTTAAACCTTTGTACTTGTATTGAACAAAAGCATTTTTAAAATAAGCAAAACGTTTCTTTGCAGCATAATCTTGAATATCGTTTTGGTTTCCAATATCCAATTTAATATTTCCAGAAAAATGCTCATCAATATCAGCCTTATAGCCAAAGTATGCTCTTTTTACTTCAAAAGCTTTGTCTTCAGTATCTCCTAGGCCATAATGTACATTAGTAAAAACCTTTCCGTATACTCTTCCAACTTCGTACCATGCCTTTTCTTTTGTCTCTTGGGCTAGCAATCCTAATGGCATGATTGCTAACAAAATAATAAGTTTTAGACTCTTCATTTAGTTTTGATTTTAAAAAATGCAAGTATAGTGATATTGTAATTATTATTAAATGAACAATTATTTAATGTGAAGAGATCATTAATTGGGGGAATTGATAGAGGATTTGATTTGTATACCTTTTCGTAAAGCTTATATAGATGTGATAATGAGTGGTATGTGCTTTTGTTTCGAAATGGTAGATTAAAGAGTATTTTCATTAATTAGTGCTTCGATCCAAGAAAAACACTCAAAAATCACATCGATTTCCAATTATTAAGTTTAGGTTAATTTTATATTAATTTATCTCTTTAGAAGGAGAATTCAACAATCTGAAGTCGGTTATCAATTTCCTTAAATTGCATTTTAAATAAATCAAGTGTTTCATCGCTTGTCAAAATTCCTCCATATATGTGATATATATTCTCTCTGGTTTTCTTGAAGCTAATCATTTTAGTTTGGACATATTCATGATTAAGTCCTTTTTTTATTTTGGTCATTATAGAGTTAAGCTTTTCATCTTCTATATCAAACCCTAAGTTTTCTTTACACTTATGAAAATCTCCAGTATAAGTATTTTCAACAAACGAACTGATGATATTGTGAATTTCGGTATGTTTAGGAGTCATATTTTTAAGTTCAGAAGAATAAAACTTATACGATTTTATATTTGAGTTGCCCTTATCTACAGTGATCTTTAGGGTTGTTAAGGAATCAATTTTAATATCTTGATTTATTAAAATAGCCATATTAAGTGCGAAATCGTACTTTAGAACCCCAAGTTTGAAAAGTGGACTGTTCGTAAAAATAAATTCTTTGGTTGAATTATCTTCTTCATCAGTGCTTGCAGAAAAGTTTTCCGTCACCTTACAAAGACAGGTCGTTGAATAATCAAGTAGATTGCTCGAGGAACATGATGAGAGAAAAACTAAAGCTAATATACCGAATATTAAGTTATTAATGCTTTTCATAGGTGTTATTAAAACGGTTGTGCAAATGTAGTTTATTTATATCGGATTATTCTTTAACCAACGATTATAAAGCCACATAGAAAGTGCAGAAACAAAGCCAATAGCCATTAATAATATCCAACCCATCGAATTCCAGAAAGGGTCTAAGTCTAATAGTCCTGATTCTAGTGGAGTGGCATTTTTACACATAATTTCATGGAAAATAAATGCTCCAGCAGGCCCGCCAATTAAAGCTCCAATGGCCAATGGAAGGTTGGCATATCCTAAGAATAATCCCTCTTGTCCTTTGGGTGCTAGGGCTCCAATATATTCATAAGTTCTGGCGGATGTAAACAATTCTCCAAAAGCAATTAATCCCACTGTAAGCGTGATGAATAAGGTTCCTAGTGGAATATATTCTCCAAAGGTAAGTGCTCTTACTCCTCCATTCATAAATATGGGTATCAAATTGATACTCATGGAAACTCCAATAATGATAATACCCACAATAATAGATTGGATGGGCTTCATCTTACCGAATTTCTTAGTGATGAGTAATTGGAAGAATACAATTACAAATGGATTGGCCATGGTGACTAAATCCACTGCTGGGTTCAGTTCTACCACTTTTTGTAGATAAAGTGGAAGTACATTATAAACTTGAGCATAGATAAAGAAGAATCCACTGGAAACTATCATAAATAAAGCAAACCTGGAATTCTTAAGAACCAATACCATGTCGGCTAAAATCCTGAGGATGGATTTTTTAGGTTTTTTTTCTGTTATATCAGATTCTGGCTCGGTATAGAAAAATAAAACGGCAAAAAAGGCTACGATAGAGAAGAATACAGAAACCGCAAAAATATAACTCAAGTCATATTCTGTTCTCACAATATAGCTGACACCCCTACCCAGTAGCGAACCAATATTAATAATCATATAGAAGATTCCGAAACCAAGAGTAATATTGGCTCCAGCGGTTTTCTGTACCGTTCCTGCTATACAAGGCTTGATAATAGAACCACCAATTCCAATAAAAGTAATGGCCAGAATAATGGGGAGGAGTACTCCAATTCCGGCAGTCATTTCACTACCTATGACAGGGTTTAGTGTTTGATTTCCGAACCAAACTGGGTATCCCATGGTAAAGTAACCCGCAGCTAAAAGTACAAAAGCGATGAGCATGGATTTTTTAAAGCCAATTTGATCGGCAATGGTCCCAGAAAGAATTGGCAAGAAAAATACTAAAGTCCACAAGATACCATTTAAATTACTGGGCCAATAATCTCCCAAACCTAATTGACCTAGATATAAGACCACGAAACTGGCCATGGCATAATAGGCACCTCTTTCAAATAACTCAGTTAAGTTAGCGGTCCAAAAGCTTCTTGGGAATTCAGCTTTTTTCTTTTCAGTAGAATTTTCCATTTCTATGTTTACTTGGTTTCAATAAGCTAGCATAGATACGAATTTTTTTAATGGCCTTAGCTGTTTTATTAATCAATGATTAGTTTTCTGCTTTCTATCCATTTTTTCTGTGGATGAATTAATTTAATCATATAGATTCCAAAGGCAAAATCACTAATGTCAATATAAGTTTCGATATTCTTGATATCCTCTTCATGCATGATACTTCCTAGAGAATTGTAAATAAGTAGCTTGTGATTTGGATTGGCAATATTTATCAAAAAAAAAGTGATAAAGGCTCAAATCAGGACCCTAAGCTTGACTTTTTAAATCCATATTCAGCTTAAGGGAGGCTTTTTTAATTTTTATTTTCTTTTTTTCTTGGAGTAATTCTTAATTAGAGTTTAAATCTACTTATTAATCAGGCAAAATGGTAACGTGCTCATATACAAGGCTCTGTTTTTATGATTTTCTAATACTTTCTAAAATATTTCACAAAGTAGACAACCCTAGCCAAAAAAAATTGTATTATTGATGTCTTGATTATACAGAGGGGACGGAACTGGTGTTTCACCCGGTCTTCAACACCGGTAGCAGACGGATAAAACCGGCTGTGGCAGGTTCGATTCCTGCCCTCTCGGCTAATTTTGTATTTCCCCATTATTGAAGTATTGTGTTCTTCTTTTCTTATTAATAAGCTATCAATATGACGAATTTCTCTTCCCAACAAATAAGAAATCTCCCAGGAGTAGATAAGGTTTTGCAATATGCTAGCATAAAGCCGTTGATTAAAAAATACAGTAAGAACTTGGTGACTGCTGTTATTCGAGAGGTGATTAGTAATTATCGGCGACAGATTTTAGCTGGAGAGGAATCTTTAAACATGGACAATATTGGAGAAGAATGTGTTTCTCGTATTCAGAAAATTGCAGAGCGAAGTTTGAAACCCATATTGAATGGTTCAGGAATTATTATCCATACCAATCTCGGAAGAGCTCCCTATGGAGAAGAACTTTTAGAGGAGGTCTTCGACGTGTTGAAAGGCTATAATAATCTAGAGTTTAATCTGGCGAAAGGAAGCCGAGGACAAAGAAACGATCATGCCAGCGAAATTTTAAAATACCTGACCGGTGCCGAAGATATAGTGATAGTAAATAATAACGCCGCTGCTGTTATGTTGATTCTTCGAGCCTTTGGTAGAGGAAAAGAAGCTATAGTATCACGAGGAGAATTGATAGAGATAGGCGGTTCTTTTCGCATTCCAGAAATTATGGCGGCATCAGATTGTGGAATGGTAGAAGTAGGAGCAACCAACAAAACCAAGGTGGCAGATTATGAAAAAGCCATCAATGAAAATACAGCTTTGCTTTTTAAAACTCATACATCTAATTATGTAATTAAAGGTTTTACTCAGGAGCTTTCTTTAGAGGAGCTCTCCGGATTGGGAAAGAAGTATGATATTCCAACAGTCTACGATATAGGCTCAGGCTTGTTAAGGAAAGTAGACGAGAAGGCTTTGATGAACGAGCCGGACGTGAAGCAAGCTTTAGCCTCAGGAGTCGATATGATTTGCTTTAGTGGGGACAAGCTGCTTGGTGGTCCTCAGGCTGGCATAATTGCCGGTAAAAAGGAGTTCATCCAAAAACTGAAAAAGGAGCCCATGATGCGCGCCTTAAGGGTTGGGAAAACCACACTCGCCATACTCGAAAAGGCTTGTTCTTACTATCTCAACGATCAGGATCTGTTCAAACATAATGTGCTCTTTAGAACCTTAAATACACCAAAGCTTGAAAGAAAAGAATCCTCAGAATATTTACAAAGTTTATTGGCTAAAAAGAGTATCTCTAGCAGCATAGAACCCAGCAAAGGTCAATATGGTGGGGGAACTTTACCCGATCTAGTTTTGGATTCCTATTCTGTGAAACTAAATTTAGGAAAAGGAAAAAGTACAGGAAAACAATTCTATCATGAATTGTTGAATCAAAAGCCTGCGCTATTGACCAATTTAAAGAGTGGAAGCATATATGTTGATTTACTCTGCCTGCAAGAGAAAGATTTAGATGATGTAGCCGAATTAATCAAAAAGGCATATAAAAAATTAGGTTTATGAAGCATTTAATAATGGGGACAGCGGGCCATGTGGATCATGGGAAAACTTCGCTGATTAAAGCTTTAACAAATATAGATTGTGATACCCACAAAGAAGAAAAGGAGAGGGGAATCACCATCAATCTGGGATTTTCTCATATCGATTTGCCATCGGGTCATTCTGTGGGTATTATCGATGTCCCCGGTCATAAAGATTTTATAAATACTATGGTAGGAGGCGCTTGTGGCATCGACTTCGTTTTACTGGTGATTGCTGCTGATTCTGGCGTGATGCCACAAACCAAAGAACATTTTAATATCATCAGAGCCTTAAAAGTGAAGAAAGCCATCATTGCGCTGAATAAGATTGATTTGGTGGATGAAGAAATTGCTGAATTGGCCAAGCTGGAGATTATGGAGTGGCTCGAGGGAACGGAGTTTGAAGAAGCCCCAATAGTAGGAGTGAGTAGTATAAGTGGACAAGGACTTGATGAGTTGAAGCAAGAAATAGAAAATATAATACCTCAAATAGAAACTCAAAAACAAGACCAATTCTTCCGCATGTTTATCGATAGAATATTTACGGTAAAAGGAATGGGTTCTGTGGTAACGGGTTCTGTTTTAAATGGAGAAATTGAAGTGGAAGAAGAGGTTTTTCTCTTGCCTGGAAATAAAGATAAATTACGATTAAGAGGAATCCAGCGTCATGGAAAAAAGGTGGAGAAAGTGGTGGCTGGAGATAGAGCCGCTTTTAACTTGACTGGATTAAAACCCGATGATTTTGAAAGAGGCATGCTTTTGAGTAATCAAGAATTGGAAAATACCTTGA
Source organism: Lentimicrobium sp. L6 (assembly GCF_013166655.1). Classification (NCBI taxonomy): domain Bacteria; kingdom Pseudomonadati; phylum Bacteroidota; class Bacteroidia; order Bacteroidales; family Lentimicrobiaceae; genus Lentimicrobium; species Lentimicrobium sp. L6. The sequence goes on along the minus strand of NZ_JABKCA010000005.1, from coordinate 95,844 downwards.
TGATAGATGCTTATATCACCTTATTTGAGAATTCTGTGGATTTGGGTATTTGGTCAACAGTAGTTTTTCATTCAGGTACTTTCGATACTCAAGCAAGGATGCATTTACTCGACAAAGATAAACTCAAACCTGGGGAGTCTGGGCTAGTTCAATTGGTTTTGGAGAAAGAAAGTGTATTGATTCATAAAGATAAATTCATCTTAAGAAACTCCTCTGGCGATAAGAGCATAGGAGGAGGAATTATCATCGATGCCAAACCTTTGCATCACCGTAAAAGAACCAAAAAGCTACTCCAATCACTGGAATTACTCGTCGATGGAATCCTCAATGAAGGAAAAACGGCAGAGCTGATTCTCATCGAGCTTAAGAAAGAAAACCTTCCTCTAAATCTACATTTATTGAAAGATAAATTAAAGATGACAGAAGAGGATTTGCTCCAAGAAGATAAAAATTTGAAAGGCATTTCTCTATATCCCAATCATATCTATATGGCGGAAATAGCGGAATGGGAAATCATTAAAAAAGTAAAAGCTTTAATACTAGAATTTCATGAGAAAAACCCCATGCTCACCAAGGGTTTAAACGAATTGGAACTTCTAGGAAAGTTAGGTTTAAATAAAAACAAAGTTTTCAAAGAATACCTTCCTCATTTATTATTAAAAATGGAGGAGGATAAACATATAAAATCCATTGCTATGACTTGGGCTTTGTCTTCGCATGAAGTCAAGTTGAGTAAAAAAGAAAAAGCAGATATAGAGTGGTTAGAGCAAACTATAAAAGATTATGGTCCTCAAAAACCCATCTATGTGGATATCAATCAGGCTGCCTATCAAAGAATGATAAGTAAAGACAAATTGGCTTCTTATATTGATTTCCTCATTCAAAATGGTAAACTGAGTTATTATAAAAATGAATATGCCCATGCTTCTTTGGTCATGAAATATCGCAAGGAATTACTTCAGGTTTTAGCCAATCATAAAGAGGGCTTATTCCTTCAACCACTAAAGCAGGAAACAGGTTTGTCAAAGAAAATGTTGCCTTTTTTGATAGAAATGTTTGAAGCAGAGAAAATACTCATTACTTCAGAACATAAAAAGGAAAACTATAGGACGCAAATTACGGAGTTTGGATTGAGAATACTTAGTATGTGATTTTGATTGGTTGCTCTAAGTAATATTGGGGAATAATAAAATATTTCTTATAACGTTATAAGAATGCTTAAGTATTCCCTAAATCATTTGAAATGAAAAAAAACATCAAAAACATTCCTATTCTGATTTCCTTTGTGTTAATTGTTTTTTCAAGTTGTAATCAGGCTAAAGAAAAACCATTAAGTATTGATATGATTTATGGAGATTGGGTTGGTGGCTTTAATTCTAAATTAGGGGTTTCAATTAGTCCAGATTCACTCTTTTGGACACTTAGAGATAAGTTTAGATTAACTCAAAGCTATCATTATAGAATATCCGAAGACTCCATTTTCTTATTTTCTGAAGATGGAATGATTGATAAACTTCTTTTGATGCCTAGGGAAGACATAATGGTTTGTTGTAATTATAAGACCTATATTGATTCTTTCCGAATTGATGAAGTAACTGCCTTGCGAAAAGTGATTAATAGTCAGAACTTAGAAGAAAGTAATTCTCAAATTAATAACTTAAAGAAAGATATTATCATTGTCCCAGAAAACCAGATAGGAATCTTCCTGATTGCATTTTCTCAAAAAGATGGAAATGAAGTGACTTTTGATAAATTGGGTAATAGAGTTTTTACTTTTAAGAATGGTTCGAATATTCTATTTTCTCAAGGCCAAGAAGATATTGAAAAAATGGCCTTTAATCAGTTTGAAGTCTATCAGCAAAGCCCAAATGGAGAATTAATTCTTTTTCCAATAATTGCTAAATGTGAACTGAAGAAAGGAAAGGAAGAGCAAGGTTTCATGGCTATTATGGAAGGTTTTAATCAAGAGCCCAGGAAACAACTTAATAAGCTAGTGGGTAAAGACGTTTCTGGAAATGTGTTATGGTTTAATATTGGTTCTGAAGCCGAAATACATAACAATCGTGATAGTATCATGTATAATGGAAAGTACCGTATACCGGATTATAAAGGTATTTGGAAGTGAAGCCTGAATGTTTTTATGGCTTCTAAATTTAAGATATCGCCGCATTCCTTTCATTCCTATTTGAGCTATAAAACTGGCGGCTTAAAAATTTTCATTTCTTACTTGTTTTTATAGAGATTTCGCTCCTCTGGAGCTCTTTTGCTAGTTTTTCGAACGAATAAATTGTGTTTCAATAATTGCTATTTTCAGAAATAAATATTTTTTCAAAGCTCCAGAGGAGCGCAATATTTATAGAAAATCTACAGCGTAGATTTTTATAGAGCCGCCAGAACCATCTTAGATTTGAAACGGGAAGTAGAGCGGCGATCTAGGTAAAAAAGAAAGTGTTTATCTCTCATTAGCTAGATTTAAACCCGACCTATATTCTCCCACAGCTCAAAAACTCATCAAAACGGAAATAAGCCCACAATTTGATCCTAATCCCTATTAGCTTACTTTTGCCATTACATAATCACCAAAAAATATTATAATGAAAACAATAGATGCTAAAGGAAAGCTATGTCCTCAGCCTTTAATCATGACCAAAAAGGCCTTATTAGATATGGAGGAGTCTGAAACACTACAAATTCTTGTAGATAATGAAAGTGCCAAGTTTAATGTGAGTCGATTTCTCTCCGATAATAAAATGGAAGTCCAAGTAAATGAGGATAATGGAGTTTACGAGATTTTGGTAGTAAAAAAAGGAGGAAGCTTTGAGCAAAGTACTCCAGAAGAATATTGTGAAATTCCCACTTCAAACAAAGGCGATTACATGGTTTGTGTGAAAAAAGAAACTTTTGGAGATGGTGATGAAAAGCTTGGAAAAATGCTATTAACCGGATTTTTTAATACTTTACCCAATGTTTCTAAACTACCTTCCGCTATTGTGTTTGCTAATATTGGAATTCATTTGGTTTTAAAAGATTCTATTGTATTAGAACCTTTGCTAGAACTTGAAAAGATGGGTGTGGAGATTCATATCTGTGGTACTTGCCTCGAATATTATAATAAAATGGATGAGGTGGGTGTTGGTCGAATTTCTAATATGCTGGATATTTTAGAGAAAATCACAGCTGCTGGCAATATCATTTATCCTTAAGACTTAAATTATGATTTACGATTTATTAGCTTCTGGCCAAGAAGGTGGCTGCTCAGCCAAGCTTCCTGCCAAAGAATTAGATAAAGCTTTAGCCGATTTGCCTCATATTACAGGCCCTGAATTAATGGTGGATATTAGTACTCACGATGATGCTGGTGTCTATAAGATAAACGAAGAAACGGCACTCATTCAAACTACTGATTTCTTTCCTCCAGTTTGTTCCGATCCTTATGAGTTTGGCCAAATAGCGGCAGCCAATGCTTTGAGTGACGTTTATGCCATGGGAGGCAAGGTGATTACTGCCATGAATATATTAGAGTTTCCTGCTGATAAACCTATGGAAGCATTGAAAGAAATCATTAGAGGAGGTCAGGATAAAGTAATTGAATCTGGCGGTTATTTAGTCGGAGGTCATACCATCACTGATAAGGTGCCCAAATATGGTTTGGCAGTGAGTGGATTGGTTCATCCAGATAAAGTGATTACCAATTCTAATGCAAAGCCAGGTGATGTTTTAATACTTACCAAGCCCATTGGTGCCGGTGTGATTTTGGCCGGCAAAAAAATAGGGGAGGTTAATCAAGAAGATTATCAAGCTTGTTTGGATAATATGAAGCTTCTGAATAAAAATGGTGCCGAAATCATGCAAAAGTATGATGTAAAATGTGCTACTGATGTTACTGGGTTTGGCTTAATAGGTCATGCCTATAAACTAGCCTTAGCTAGCAATGTATGTTTGCATTTGGCAACTCAAAAGCTGCCACTTCTCAAAGGGGCTTACGAATTAGCAGAACTGGGTTGCTTGCCTGGTGCTTGCTTTAGAAATCAAGAATTTGTTGAAGAGTTTTGTCATTTTAGCGATGAGGTAGTTTACGAGCACAAAATGCTCATTCACGATGCTCAAACCTCAGGCGGATTATTGATGTGTGTCCCAAAAGATGCTGTAAATGATATGCTTCAAGATTTGAGAAGTTCAGTTTATCCCCATTCTGCTGTTGTGGGAGAAGTAAAAGCTAAGGGTGATTTCTTAGTGGAAGTGTCTTAAGTACTTTGAGTTCATAAAGTGCCTAAAGTCCGTAAAGTTAATTCGTTAAAAGAATCAGCTCTGGGTTTATTCGTGAAAATAGAAACTACCGTTGTTTTATTCTAATTCGTGCATTAGTGGCTAACAAGTGGTCGGATATCGAACTTTTTTACTATCATAATGACTTTGCGCCTTCGCGGCTTTGCGTGATAGTTTTAATCATAGAACATTCTTGTCCTTCAAATGGCAATCTCCTATCAGCATAATCGCTTTTTGCAACGCAGTAAATTCAAAACTAATGGACTTCTCTATTTTCTCACTCGAATAACTATAGGAACTCATAAACGAACGCGCTGTAGATTTCGTGAGTTCAGGTGTTTTTCGGGTGATTAATCCTTTTATATAGGCTCCTCTCCATGCCAAATTCATCATCCAAGCTTTTGCTTCAATACTAGGAAATGGTTTGTTGAGGCTTTTGGCCATCATATTAAAAAATTCTAGGTAAGTGAGATCTTCTCCGTTTAAAACAAATCGTTCTCCATTGATATCAGATTCCATGAGCTCAATCATGGCTCTGGTCACATCTCTCACATAAACGTAGCCATTCATTCCGTGGCTATAATACTTCATACCTTTGGCCATCATGTTAAAGAATGAAGGGCTTCCTTTACTCCAATCGCCAGGGCCTAAAATAACAGAGGGGTTTACGATGACAGCATTTAGTCCCTCAGCAATTCCTCTCCAAACTTCCATTTCCGACTGGTATTTGCTAATAGAATAAGGCGAATCCTTATCGCTATCTTTCCAAGGTGTTTTTTCGCTGGCACTTTCTCCAGCTTCGGCTCTCCCTAATGCCGCAATAGAACTCACATGAACCAACTTCTGAATCCTGTTATGTAAGCAGGCATTGACCAGATTTTTCGTTCCTTCAATATTAGCAGTCATCATTTTTTGCTTGTCTTTCTTCTTAAAAGAAACCATGGCGGCGCAATGATAAACTTGTGTAATTCCTTTTAATGCCTCCTCAAGGGAAAAGTAGTCTAATAATTCAGCTTCTCTCCATTCTATTTTAGCAAGGAGGCTTATGGGGTCGGAGGAATAAAATGAGAATATCTTTTCTATTTGATTTAAAGAGGAGTGGCTTCTTTTTATAGCACAGACTTTGTCTTCTTTTTGTAAAAGATCAAAAAGTAAATGTGCGCCCACTAAACCTGTTCCTCCTGTTACTAGTATCATTTTTATATTCTCAATTATTTTTCGACTTGTGTTTTGAAATATTAATTATCTCCTAGATATGTTCGATATTATTGCTTAAAGCATGAAGTGAACTGCTTCCGCCTTCCAACTATAGAGCTTGTAATCTTGTCTTTCTATTTTATATCCATCTGAGCTTGTAAATAATCCTCCGGAATTCCGATATCTATAAAGTAAGCTTCAGAAATAAAGCCCTGAACTTTAAATTGCTCCAAGCCAGATTCCATAATATCGGTTTCAAAGGAGAATTTCTTTTGGTCTTTGGCTAATTCAAAGATGCTTGTATTCAAAGCATAAACTCCACCATTAATCAATCCTTCCTCCATTTGTTTTTTCTCTTGGAAAGCTATGATTTGATTTCCTTTTAAAGTCACTGTTCCGTATCTGTCGAAGTTTGTCATAGCTTTTAGTGAAAGACAAAGGTCAGATTGAGTATCTTGATAATGGGTTTCCAAAGCTCTCAAATCTACTTTGAAAAAGGTATCGCCATTGAGTAAGAAGAAATCTTTATTTTGTAAATGGGCCATAGCATTCTTAATGCCTCCTCCGGTTCCAAGCGGTTCATGCTCTATCGCATAAATGATTTTCATACCCATAAACTCTTGACCAAAATAGTCCTGAATCATTTCCCATTTATAACCTACCGCTAAAATGATTCGCTCAATTCCATATTGATGAACATCCTCTAGTAAATATTTCAAAAAGGGGATGCCATTGATAGGAGCCATTGGTTTTGGAATATCATTAACTACACCTTTTAATCTGGTGCCCAATCCTCCTGCTAAAATGATGGCTTCTTTGATCATACTATGAATCTATGGTCCAGGTTTGTAATCCTTGAGTGACGAACTCGTAACGCTTTACATTGCCCCCGATATCATCTAAGGCTCTAATTACCTGATGACGTGTGTTCTTTGGGCAATAGAAGAACATAAAGCCTCCACCTCCTGCGCCACTCACTTTACCGCCATTGGCTCCGGCTTTTATTACGCTATCGTATAAATGGTCAATTTCAGAATTGGTGATATTATCTGCCATTTTCTTTTTATGCTGCCAGCCAAAGTCTAGAATTTCTCCAATTTTTTCTAATTCACCTTTTAGTAAGGCTTCTTTCATGCTGGTGGCTTGTTGTTTAATCTTGTGCATGGCGTCGATAGAAGTCTGTTTCTTTTCATTCACATTGCTTCGTTGTGCTTCAATAATTTGAGCAGAAACACGACTGGTTCCAGTATAATAAAGGACTAAATTATGTGCCAATTCATTTAAAATAGTTGGATTTATGCGTAATGGATTTACTATTACTTTGTCATCACCATAAAATTCCATAAAGTTAACTCCTCCAAAAGTAGCCGCATATTGGTCTTGTTTTCCGCCTGCCATGTCTAAGTCTATTCGCTCAATTTCATAAGCTAGATGTGCTAAATCATATTCTCCAAGAGGTAATTTTAACCATTCTACAAAAGCACCTAGAATAGCGGTAACCAAAGTGGAGGAGGTTCCTAGTCCAGAACCAGGAGGTGCATCGACATAGGTAGTTAATGTAAAAGATAGGGCTTTCTTTGTAAAGTCTTTCACCACTCGGTTATAGATTCCTTTGAGCAAATCCAGTTCGCCATTAATCTCTAATTCTTCTATACTTTCTAGCTCAATATATTCGCCTTTATCTTCAGAATTTAAAACGATTTTCCCATCATTTCTTTCCTCAATAGTAGCATGTGCATACATATTGATGGTGGCATTTAAAATGGCTCCTCCATAAATATCGGAATAGGGAGATACATCAGAGCCTCCGCCTGCTAATCCTAATCGTAATGGTGCTTTACTTCTTATAATCATCTTGTCTTATTATGCTGTATGTTTTTGTTAGTTCTTATGATATTCTAATAGAACTTGAGGCAAATTTAAAATAGTTTATAGGAATATCGTCAATTAAATTGACATGTTTTTTAATCTTGCTTAGATGCATGCTGGCTAAGAAATAAGTCGATGACAATTCTCTACTCAATGCGTAGACAATTTTTTCTTTTTTATTGAATTTCCTGATACAAATCTAATATAGTTTTAGTCATGGTTGACCATTCGTATTTTTTCTTTTCTTCGAGCAGGTTAGTATTGAAGTCTTCTGCTCTATCCTTGGCAAAGAATTCAAATAGTTTTTCTGCTATGGCTTCTGGATTAGGTTCTACCACGTAGCCCACTTTCTCGTCAGGAATGATTTCTGCTAAGCCTCCCACATTAGTCACCAGCATAGGTTTTTCAAAATGATATCCAATTTGAGTGACGCCACTCTGCGTAGCTGTTTTATAAGGCTGTGCAATGATATCTGCAGCTCCAAAGTATAATCCTACCTCTGGATCTGGAATGAATTTATTGGCCAGAATGATTTGGTCTTCCAAGTTCAGGTCTTTTATCAGTTTGGTGTATTTCTCTTGATCCGAATAAAACTCTCCAGCAACAATGAGCTTTATATTTTCTTTGGCGAAATCTTTCTTAGAAAAAGATTCTATCAATAAATCCAAGCCTTTATAATCTCTGATGAGTCCGAAAAATAATATATACTTCTGTTTTGGGTCGAGGTTTAGTTTCTTTATGGCCTCCTCTTTCTTTACTTTCTTACCAAAATTATCATAAAGAGGATGAGGACAAAAAGCACGAGGTTTAGTTGTGTTAAACTGATTTAACTCACTCAATACACTCTTCGACATTCCAACAAAAGCATCCACTCCTCCTACAAAATATTTTGAGAAAATACGATCCACAATATTTTTCTCATGAGGAATAATATTATCGAGGATGGAAATCACTTTGGTATGTTTGTTCTTTTTCACGATTCTACCTATAGTGCCAAAACAAGGAGCCATAAAAGGAAGCCAATATTTCATGATCAAAATATCAGGCTTCATCTCTTTTATCTTCTTTCCAACATTCAGCCAGTTAAATGGATTGATGGAGTTGACTGAGACTTCAATATCTAAGTCTTTTGGACCTTCCCAATCAGCATATTGTGTTTTTCCAGGAAAAAGGATGGAAGGATATTGTAATTTGAAGGTATGAATTCTAACTTGGATATCTTCTTCTTGAAATGCCTTGGCCAATCGTTCATTATAAACAGCCAATCCACCACGAAAGGGAAAAGCAGTTCCGAGTATCACTATATTCATATTCTTTTTGTCTTGCTTAATATGGGCGGTAAAAGTAGTGAAAAAGCAAATATAATTCCGAGCTTGAGAGATATAAAGAAATCTAGTTTTTAAGGCACAAAAGAAAGAGGAGTCTGAATAAATCAAACTCCTCCATATATTTAGCGTATTCGTGTGGAATACAAAAAATCATTTATTTGATAACTACTCTTTCTTTAAACTGAGTAATGCCATTATTGGCACTAATCACATAAATACCATCTGTTAAATTAGAGATATTTAAGTTGTTGTTTTCAGAAGTTAAGGTAGTGGTATAAACTATATGTCCAGCGATATCATAAACTTGAACTTCAAAATTACCTGCTTTTGGAAGATTCACTTGGAAGTTTCCATCACCTGGGTTTGGAGAAATTCTCATTTTGTTTAATGCTAAAGAACCAATACCAGTACAATTGTGAACTGTGATATAAGATTCCTCAATCACTTCAACTTCATTATCGCCATTTATAGCAGATAGGGTCACTGAATAAGTTCCAGCAGTATGATAAGTGACCGATGGGTTTGCTTCATCAGAAGTAGCAGGGTCTCCACCTTCAAACGTCCACTGTAATTCTTCTGAACAAGTTGTGGAGCTTGAGAACTGAATCATTTCAGTATCGCAAATATCCACTTCGTCGGCTTCAAAACTAGCAGTTAAATCCATAACAGTAATATACCCTTCCATTATAGTTTCATCTTCTTCTACGTCGTTAGAAACTGTAAGGGTTACATCATAACTTCCAGGAGTTTCATAAGTTACAACTGGGTTTTCTTCATCAGAAGTAGCAGGATCTCCGCCTTCGAATACCCAAGCATAAGTAGTAATGTCTCCAAATGAATTATTTGTAAACGTTACTGTACTTCCAGCACAAGGATCAGTCATGTCTGCTTCAAAATCTGCAGTCATTGTACTTCCACCATCACAATCGTTAGCTTCACAGCCAGCAGCTTCTAATGGATCGATAAAGTCACTGGGACTTGAAACAGGCCAAATGTCTTGTGCAATGATAGTGTGATCTGGAGCAATGATAATGTGTGTTGGGTAAGCTCCAATTTGGTAGGAAGAGCAGATGGCATTTCCACCACCATCTATTCCACTAATTGAAGGATAAAGTACACCTAGGTTTTCATCATAGGCAATGACTTGTGCGTCTGTGTCTCCGTTATCAACGGATAATATTGTTACATCATAATCTCCACAACCAAAATGTTCATAGGTTGCATTGAGAAGGGGTACTGATGCTGGGCAATACGCTCAAGTAGTAAAGAAAAAATCAATCACAACATATTTACCTTCATCTAATAAATCGAAGAGATTCCATGTGTGACCTTCTGTGTCGGTGGCTGTAAAGTCCACCGCTTCAGTCAATGGTGTTTGTGCAAACGATGTGTTCATCGTTAACGCAGCCAGCATGACAAAAGCAAAACGTAAAAGTTTTTTCATAAGGCTTAAATTAAAATTAGAACTTTGTAAATTATTTCTCAAAGATAACAGGAATATCGTAAATATCAAGGAAAGATTGGCCCCAAAACTGTTAAAAAAGAGCTGTAATCTATCTTGATTCAATTAGTTCTGTGAAGATTGAAGCTTGATTATCGTGATATCAATATTCTATTTGGCTATTTTCTCGGGATAAAATTCATATCATGTATCGGGTTTTAAATATAGATTTTGATAGATATTTATTATTTCCGTGCATTATTACTCATTTCATGCGTTTTTTACTTAGAAAATCAAAAATATTTTAACTCGTTTTAAATTACAAAAGTATTCAGTCAATCAGTATGTTACAGTGATTCTTATTTGGATTATATATAAATTCTATTAAAATGCTCATTATTGTGAAAATTATAACAAAGTTGTTTGGAGGATACAATTCTTGAAACTAATTTTGCCCAATTGTTAGTAGGATAACAAGCGCTTAAATAGAATCAAATACGAAATAAATATAATTACAATGGCAAAAGTTAAAACGTTAGCAGATTTACGAGCAATGAAGAGTGAACTGCAATCGAAAATCCAACTCAGGGAGAACGCAGAAAATCCTGAATCAGTAGTCCAGATTAGAGTAGGTATGGCCACTAGCGGCATCGCCAGTGGAGCCAAAGAAGTATATCATTACTTCACCGAAGAAATGGCCAAAAGAAATATAAATGGTATTACTACTCAGGTAGGCGATATGGGATATTGCTATGCTGAACCAACTGTAGAAGTTTTGGTTCCTGGTAAAGATCCTATTGTTTTTGGTTATGTTGATGTGAAAAAGGCTGACCAAATCATTGAGAAGTATATCAAGCAAGGTGAGTTGTTGGACGGTATCATTCCTCCAAACTATCAAAACATTAATGAATAGTCAATAGGTTTATTAATCAGAAAAACAAAGCTAATGTCAGAATATAAAATGCATATGATGGTTTGCGGCGGAACAGGTTGCCGTGCTTCTCAAAGCGATACCATAGTTGAAAAAATGAAGAAAGAACTGGAATATAGAAATCTGGACGAAGAAGTTCAGGTGGTCATTACCGGTTGTTTTGGCTTTTGTGAAAAAGGGCCTATTGTAAAAATGTTACCAGACAACACTTTCTATACAGAGGTGAAGCCTGAGAACGTTACTGAGATTATTGATGAGCATATCATCAAAGGTCGTAAAGTTGAAAGCTTATTATATGTTGATCCTAATAAAGGAGTAACAGAACCAGATAGTAAGCATATGGATTTCTATAAGAAACAAATCCGTATCGCATTAAGAAATTGTGGTTTCATTAATCCAGAAGTGGTAGATGAGTATATCGCAGCCGATGGTTACGAAGCTTTAGGAAAGGTATTATCAGAGTATACTCCAGAGCAAACTATCGATATCATTAAAAAATCAGGTCTTCGCGGTAGAGGAGGAGGGGGATTCCCAACTGGTCTAAAATGGCAGTTTGCTGCCCAAAACGAAGCCGATAAGAAATATGTAGTTTGTAATGCCGATGAAGGTGACCCAGGTGCTTTTATGGATCGTTCTATTTTAGAAGGTGACCCACACTCTGTATTAGAAGCTATGGCTATCTGTGGTTATACCATGGGTTCAGATGAAGGTATTATCTATATTAGGGCTGAGTATCCTCTAGCTATTGAGAGATTACACGTGGCTATTAAGCAAGCTCGTGAATATGGTTTATTAGGAAAAGACATTCTTGGAACTGGATTTGATTTCGATATCACACTAAGATACGGAGCTGGTGCTTTCGTTTGTGGTGAAGAAACTGCACTTATCCATTCTATGGAAGGTCATAGAGGTGAACCAACTGTTAAGCCTCCATTCCCAGCAGAATCTGGCTATAATGGAAAGCCAACAAACGTAAATAACGTTGAGACTTTCGCTAACATTCCAGCGATTATCCTTAAGGGAGCTGAATGGTTCTCTTCTATTGGAACTGAAAAATCTAAAGGAACTAAAGTATTTGCTTTAGCTGGTAAGATTAATAATGTTGGTCTTATTGAGGTACCAATGGGAACTACACTAAGAGAAGTTATTTTCGAAATTGGTGGTGGAATTAAAGATGGCAAGAAATTTAAAGCCGTTCAAACCGGTGGTCCTTCTGGTGGATGTTTAACGGAAAAGCATTTAGATACTCCAATTGACTTTGATAACTTGATAGCAGCTGGCTCTATGATGGGGTCTGGTGGTATGATTGTTATGGATGAAGACGATTGTATGGTAGCAATGGCTAAATTCTACTTAGAATTTACTGTTGAAGAATCTTGTGGTAAATGTGCTCCATGTAGAATTGGTAACAAAAGATTACACGAAACACTACATAAAATTACTGAAGGAAAAGGGACCATGCATGATCTAGATTTACTTAAAAATATGAGTAATGTCATCAAGGATACTTCTCTTTGTGGATTAGGTCAAACTTCTCCAAATCCAGTTTTATCAATGCTTGATAATTTTTATGATGAGTTTTTAGCTCACGTATCAGATCATAAGTGTGAAGCTGGACAGTGTAAGTCATTATTGAAATACAATATTATTGATGAGGAATGTGTAGGCTGTACAGCTTGTGCTAGAGTTTGTCCTGTAGGTTGTATTTCTGGTGAAAAGAAAGAGGTTCATCTCATCGACCAAAGCATTTGTATCAAATGTGGAGCATGTATGGACAAGTGTAAGTTTAACGCCATTGAATTAATATAAGGAGGCTCGAAAATGGACATGATCAAATTAACAATAGATAATAAAGTGATAGAAGTAGAAAAAGGTACTACTATTTATCACGCAGCTAAAAAATTAAATATCGAAATCCCAATTTTGTGTTACATGAATTTGGAGCATTTAGATATCGAAAATAAACCTGGTGGTTGTAGAATTTGTGTTGTAGAAGTAGAAGGCCGTAGAAATTTGGCTCCTTCTTGCTCTACAAAAGCAGATGACGGAATGGTTGTTCGTACCAATACAATGAGAGTGATTAACGCTCGTCGTACTGTTATGGAATTCATTTTAAGTGATCACCCAAAAGAGTGTTTAACTTGTTCTAAATCGGGTCATTGTGACTTGCAAGATATGGCGCAAAAATTAGGAGTTCGTGAAATTCCTAATGAAACTACTTGCGAAATGTCGTCATACCGTTTAGACACTTCTCCAAGTATTATTCGTAACCTTGATAAATGTATCATGTGTCGTCGTTGCGAAACCATGTGTAACGAAGTCCAAACTGTTGGTGCGCTTTCTGCTATCAACCGTGGTTTTGAAGCAGCTGTTGGTACAGCTTTCGAAATGAACTTAGAAGCCAGTACTTGTACTTACTGTGGGCAGTGTGTAGCTGTATGTCCTACTGCTGCATTAACAGAAGTAGACCACACTCCTCAAGTGATTAGAGCAATTGCCGACCCAACAAAAACTGTTGTGGTACAAACTGCTCCTGCTGTTAGAGCTGCACTTGGTGAAGAGTTTGGAATGGAAGCTGGAACTTTAGTTACTGGTCAAATGGTAACTGCTTTAAGAGGTCTTGGTTTCGATCACATATTTGATACTGACTTTGCTGCCGACCTTACCATTATGGAAGAAGGTACTGAGCTATTAGGTCGTTTAAATGCACATTTAGCAGGTGATAAGAATGTGAAACTTCCTATATTAACTTCTTGCTGTCCAGGTTGGGTTAATTTCTTCGAAACTCAATTCCCAGATATGAAGGACATTCCTTCAACAGCACGTTCTCCACAGCAAATGTTTGGCCCTATTGCTAAAACTTATTTTGCAGGAAAATTAGGAATTAAGCGCGAAGATATGGTTGTGGTTTCTATCATGCCTTGTTTAGCTAAGAAATATGAAGCTCAACGTGACGAGTTTAAAGTAAACGGAAATCCTGATGTTGATTTCTCTATTTCTACTCGCGAATTAGCTCATCTCATTAAGCAAGCTAATATGGACTTAAATACCCTTGAGAAAAGTGATTTCGACCAGCCAATGGGCGAATCTACTGGAGCGGGTGTTATCTTTGGTGCTACAGGTGGTGTAATTGAAGCTGCTGCTCGTACTGCTTATGAAGTTCATACTGGTAAAACTTTAGAAAAAGTTGACCTTAAACAATTAAGAGGTATGGAAGGTATCAGAGCTGGTAGTGTTGACTTCGATGGTTTAGAAGTTAAGATTGGTATTGCTCATGGTCTTGGAAATGCTCGTAAATTATTAAATGATATTCGTGATGGTAAATCACATTTCCACGCTATTGAAATCATGGCTTGTCCTGGTGGATGTATTGGTGGTGGTGGTCAACCTCTACACCATGGCGATTCTGAGATTCTTCAGAAACGTGCTGCTGCTTTATATCGTGAAGATGCTGGTAAACCAATCAGAAAATCTCATGAGAACCCAGCTATCAAAGAATTATATGAAACATTCTTAGGTGAGCCTTGTGGTGAGTTGTCACACGAATTATTACATACTCATTATTTCGATCGCAAACGCAAAAGAGATATTGAAGAATAGTAATTAAAGTCTAGAGGAATCTAACGAATTAAGAATCATTTAAATTTGAAAAAATGTCAGAAACTAAAATAAAATTAAAAGAAAAAGACATCGCAAAAATCGTTGAGATTTGTGACTTTTTCGGCAACGAGCCAGGTGAGTTAATCAATGTTTTACACAAATGTCAAGGCGAGTTTGGTTACCTACCTGCAGAAGTGCAAGAAGTAGTAAGCGAGAACTTAAATGTAGCTTTAGCTAAGGTTTATGGAGTAGTTACATTCTATTCTTTCTTCACCATGAAGCCTAAGGGAAAACATCCAATTAGCATTTGTACAGGAACAGCTTGTTATGTTCGTGGTGCAGAAAATGTAATGGTGGAATTCGAAAAAGAATTAGGAATCAAACAAGGTGAAACTACTGCTGATGGTAAATTCTCTTTGAGCAGCTTACGTTGTGTGGGTGCTTGTGGATTGGCTCCAGTGGTTTTGGTAGGTGAAAAAACTTACGGTCGTGTTGCTCCTGATGGCGTTAAAGAAATTCTTGCTGAGTACGATGCTTAGAATAGAAGTACTTAAAGTTGACTAAAGTGCCTAAAGCCTGCCTGGCTTGCGCAGTCAGACAGGTACTTAGAGTTGACTTCTAATATAAATCCCAGGTCATGTTTTATGGCTTGGGATTTTTTATTTGGTCAAGAATATTTCGATCTAGAGTTTGTTTCAAAGTACCCTGAGCCTGTCGAAGGGTACGGGATAAAATTAGTATTTAAAGTGAGCTAAAGTGCCTAAAGTACTTAAAGTTTGCTTCTAGTATAAATCCCAGGTCCTATTTTAGGGCTTAGTATTTTTTTTGAACAAAAGTAACACAAGCAGTATTATTAATATGGCAGCAAATCCTTTTTGATAGAATAGATCATTTTCTAATTTGGATATTATGATTTGTTGGTTGTTAAGAATTTCCCCTATTTTTTCATTTTGCACATGAAATCTTAATGATATAATTTCTTCATTATTAGTCAAGTTTTGTGACAAACGATTTATTTTCCTGAGGAGGAATCTTTCGTCAACTATAATTTCGTAAGGAGGAGGTGGGGATTGATATCTTTGTGTTCCTGTTAATTGAAGTGAATGACCACAACAGTCTGCAAATAAGCTGTCATTTTTATATTTTGATGCATAAATAAGCCAAAAATCAAATCTTTCAGGGTGTATGGTTGAAGAATATTTGTTTCCCATGCTAAGGGTTGCGATTTCGTCAACACTACCTTTTATGTTTTCTGTTACCTCAACCTTATAATATCCTTTGGGATAATTAACTTCAATTATTCTCCCTGTAAAAATATAGTCTGCTCTTTCATATTCAGAATATTGTAGGTTTGTTTTGCAATCATAAGAATAAGCGATTGAAATTGTACTAAGAATAAAAATGAGAATTAATATTGACTTTTTCATTATTAAAATGTTGTGATTATCAATCAATATATCAAGCCATAATTACTCTCAAAAGAATAAGTAATCAATGTTTTAGTTTGGACATGAACCAAATTGTAAATAGATGATTTTTCTAAAATTTGAAATTTTGATTCAGTTGTTTTTCTTCCTGCTTCAAGCTTCTAACTTCCAACTAATTTCCCTCTTTAAACCCCTTTTAAATTAGCCTAGAATCTGTGTTATCTGAACAATATAATCCACTAAAGCCTTAACTTTGTCCCCGAAAAATTTAATATATAATGCGAACAATACAAAACCTATTAGAACCCCTTCAGGCTAAGCTGCATACTGGATGTACCGATGTGGCAATTCCTGAATATGCATTTGGCTCCGATTTAATGAGTGATGTGCTGACCTTGGAAGACCAAGTACCTCTACTCATTACTGGGCTTGCCAATACTCAAAGTATTCGAACGGCTGAAATGGCTGATATCGAAATTGTACTTATTGCTAGGGGAAAAGAAGTCACCAAAGAAATGATTGATTTAGCCAACGAGAATGATATTGTTTTATTATCCTCCCCATTTTCTCTTTATAAAGTATGTGGAATTTTATATCAAAATGGATTAAAAGCTCTTTATTAGTACATGGAAACTTTAAAACTGAAATATTCGATTAAAGATGGTGATTTTTCTAATGCAGGAAATGCCAGCAGCAATATCAAAAAAAATTTGAAGATGTTGGGTATCGATGCTGCTGTGATTAAGAAAATGGTAGTCTCCGTTTATGAAGCAGAAGTGAATATGATTGCTCATGCCAATGGGGGTAAGATTGAAGTTTTTATCGACGAAGAAAAAATAAAAGCTATACTTGCAGATGTGGGTCCTGGAATTCCTGATATCGATCAGGCCATGAAAAAAGGATATACAACCGCCTCAGAGGAGGTAAGACAAATGGGATTTGGAGCTGGTATGGGATTGCCCAATATCAAAAAAAATTCCGATGATTTACAAATAGAATCTATAGTAGGAGTAGGAACCACTTTAACTATTACATCATATTTTAAAAGCTAGGACTTATCATGATAAAAAACGAGGTATTCAATCACATGATACAAATTGACGAAGTCCAGTGTATTGGTTGTTCGCATTGTGTGAGAGTATGCCCTACAGAGGCGCTTCGTGTTTGGAATGGAAAAGCAACACTCGAAGATCCAAAGTGTGTAGATTGTGGCGATTGTGAACGAGTTTGTCCAGTAAAAGCCATTGTTGTAAAAGAGGATTTAACAGAATTTCATCTGGATGAAACGGTTCATGTGGCCTTATTACCTGCAGTATTCTGGGGGCAATTTTCTCCAGACATCTCTAGAAGACGAATTACCAAGGCCATCTTAAAAATGGGTTTTGATGATGTTTTTGAGGTAGAAGAGTCTGTAGAATACCTTTCCGAAGAGTTGGAGAATTATTTATCAGACAAGAAAGGTCAGAAAACTATTTCTTCCTTTTGTCCAGCAATTGTTCGACTCATTCAAACTCGTTTCCCCGAATTGGTTTCTTCTATAGCTCATCTTAAATCGCCAGTAGATATTTCTGCTTTGCATATTTCTCGTTCCATTAAGAAGGAAAAAGGAGAGGATGCCAAGTTCCAAATATTCTATGTGACACCTTGTGCCGCTAAAGCAGCAGCCATCAAAAACGCGCATAACGAAGAAGAAATTCCTATCACTGGTAGCATCAATATGGATGTGTTTTTTAATAAAGTTACACAGCTTTTGCAAGGAAACGAGGAAGAGGAGGCTGAAGATATTGAAGATCATTTAAGTGGGAAAAGTGTTGGGTGGAGTTTACGAGGAGGAGAAAGTAATCATCTTTCTGGTCGTTGTTTAAGCATCGATGGGATGAACCACAGTATAGAATTCTTAGAAAATATCGATAAAGATGATTTTAAAGATATTGACTTTCTCGAACTCAAAGCTTGTGATCAGGGTTGTGCTGGAGGAATACTCAATCCTCAAAATAGATTTTTATGTGTAGAAAGCTTGAAGAAACGCGCTGAAGGAAATCAACAAAAGCAGACTCCTCTTCCTAAACTATTATTGGAGAAAAAAGACTTGCAGTTAGAGGAGATAGAAGAAATGTCGGTTTTGGCTTTGGATAGTAACCCCAGTCAAGCACTGAAAATGATGAATAAAACACGCAGGATGATGTGCTATTTGCCAGGTTTCGATTGTGGAGCTTGCGGAGCACCCACTTGTAAGTCTTTGGCCGAGGATGTGGCCAAAGGAAATGCCATTTTATCCCATTGTGTGTTTATGCAGCGCGAAATGGAAAAGCATCACCGCCTAAGCCCAGAGCATGCTTTTAATATTATTGAAAGCATCTGGGGAAAAGATAGATTAGATAAAGATTGTAATAAAAAAGGAGCCATAAATGACTATTCGTGATATAGTAGAAAAATTAGAACTGAAGGTTTATTCCGGTGAAAAAGGATTAGATAAACTAGTTGAATCAGTTTATTGTAGCGATTTATTAAGCGATGTGATGGGGAATGGAGATGAAAATCAATTATGGATTACACTCCAAACTCATAAAAATGCCATGGCAGTAGCTGCTTTAAAAGATATGAGTGGAATTTTATTGGTGAATAATCACCAACCCAATGCCGATACTTTGGAAGCCAGCAACGAAGAAGACCTTCCTGTTCTAGGTAGTGATAAACCTGCTTTTGAACTCTGTGGCCTCATTTATCAATTGATGCAAAAGTCATGATCAAGTTTAGGGCCGATTTGCACCTTCATACGGTTCTTTCGCCCTGTGGAGATTTGGACATGAGTCCGTCTCAATTAGTGGAGCATGCGCATTTGCGCGGTATTCAAATCATGGGTATTACTGATCATAATTCTACCAAACATGCCAGATTGGTGCGTGACTTGGCTGCTAAAGTCAATATCTTTACCCTTTGTGGAGCCGAGCTAACTTCTAAAGAGGAAGCCCATCTTTTATGTTTTATGCCCAATGATGAGAAACTCCAACTACTGCAAGATTTTATTGATGAAAACATCCTCAAAATCCCAAATAATCCAAAATACTTTGGAGAGCAATTGGTGGTGAATGAAAAGGAAGAAATCATTTCGGAGGAGGAATATTTATTAATCAATGCCATTGATAAAGACGTAGACGAGATAGGGGAGTTTGTGATGCATAATGGTGGATTCTTTATACCTGCTCATGTGGATAGACCCGCTTTTAGTTTGACAAGTCAATTGGGTTTTATTCCTCCAGATATAAAGTGTACAGCCATTGAAATTAGCAAACGAAGCAGTGAAGAAGAATTGCTCTCTCAGTTTCCGTATTTAAAAGGAAGGAGCTTCATTCAATCCTCCGATGCCCATTATGTGGAAGACATAGCCAGTGCTTTTACTAATTTTTATTTAAAAGAAGCTAACTTCGAAGAAATGAAAAAAGCCTTTTCGAAATTAGATGGGCGTTATTGCGAAATCCCAAAATAGAAAATTACGAATGAAAGACTTATCTCTACATATACTCGATATCGCTCATAATTCCATCAGAGCAAAAGCAAAAAATATCACCATAAAAATCTCTGAGGATGTTATTAAAGATCGTTTGAGTATTTCTATTATAGATGACGGAAGTGGGATGAGTAAGGAACAAGTGGAATCGATTACCGATCCATTTTTTACTACACGGACCACAAGAAAAGTGGGTTTGGGCATTCCCTTAATCAAGCAAAGAGCCGACGAGTGTAATGGAAGTTTTAGTATTGAGTCGGAATTAGGGAAAGGAACTGAGCTTGATATGAATTTTCAACATTCTCACCTAGATTTGCCAGAATTAGGAGATATTGCAGGTGTCATTTCTGGTCTATGTTGTTCCTGTCCTGATATTCGCTTTATTTTCGATTATAATAATGCTAATGTAGTATTCCACTTCGATACAGAAGAAGTCTTAGAAGTGCTCGATGGGCTTCCTATAAATACTCCGGAAGTGGAAATGTTTATTAAGGAGATGATTGAGGGGAATTTGTTGAGTGAATAAAGAGCCTTGAGTACTTAAAGTTTAGAAAGTGCCCAATCAAATTTAATCCGCACTATTTACATGAGTTGTTTCTCTTGTTACTAATAGAATCTTCAAGGACTTTATTATATCGAATATGTTCTTTCGTATTCCATTTAGGAGAAAATATAAAAGCTGTATCGTTATAAGATTTAGCTGATTGATAGTCTCCTCTATTGAAGTAATAATGGCTAAGTTGGAAATATGCATAATAACAATAGGGATCCAGCCTAACCATTTCATAATACCAATTAAGTGCTTCTTGATAATCCCCTTCGTTTTTATACGAATTGGCAATTTGATTCACGTATATAAGCCAAACAATTTTCCAAGTATTGTCCTCTTTCTTTGTTGTACAGTAATAATAATTACGGATAGTATCATTGGAGTTTTTCAATATGGTTGTTGCTTCTGTCTCGAAAAGTTTGAAATTTTTGTGAGGATGGTCTAAGTCTATTTCTCTTGTTGTTCCAATGATAAATACGTCAGCAGTATCAAGAAGCTCAGCTCTGTTACTATAAACTGTCTTATAAATATCTAAACTAGTATAAAATTTACTTTCATAGGACAATAAATTATATTCTTTACTAAGATCTGTTCCTTTTTTAAATGAGTGAAACTTCTGCACAACAGTGATAGCATCATCTGTTTTTTGACAAGAATAAATACTGAAGATCAACAGAAAGATGATGACTAAGCTTTTCATAGATCCATGTGATATATTGTGTTATTTCTTAAAGAGTATACATACAGCCTGCGCACTAACCCCCTCTTCACGTCCTTCAAAACCCAATTTTTCAGTAGTTGTAGCTTTAACAGAGACCTGATTTATCTCAATTCCGAGAACTTTAGCGAGTTCGGCTCTCATTTGCGGGATATAGGGTTTTACTTTTGGTTTTTGTAAAGCAAGGGTAGAATCTATATTTGAAATCTCGTATCCTTGTTTTCTCACCAGCTCGTTTACTTTTTTCAATAGAATTCTGCTGTCAATTCCCTTGAACTCCTCAGAAGTATCCGGAAAATGCTGTCCGATGTCTCCTAAAGCCAATGCACCCAATAATGCATCACAGATGGCATGAATCAATACATCAGCATCAGAATGACCTACGCAGCCTTTATTGTGAGGGATTTCTATTCCACCTAAGATGAGCTTATATCCTTCTGATAATTGATGTACATCGAATCCTGTTCCTATTCTCATGCTATTGTTTTTTGCAAAGGTAAAATTAATTTTTTCAGACATAAAAAAAGTGACCATCTAAAAGACAGCCACTATATGTTTTTGAACTTTAAGTACTCTAAGTACTTCTTTTACTCAATATCATAAGTAAGAGTAAATCTCAAAGTATTCTTTAGAGGGTTATTAGGGTTAGTTGCGATGAGATAAGAGAAATCTAATCCAAATACATTATAACGTAAACCAGCACCTAATGTGAAATACTGACGATTACCTTTGCTTGGAGACTCATAGAAATAACCACCACGTAATGCAAACTGCTTGTCGTACCAATACTCAGCACCAACAGCAATATTTATTTCTTGTAATTCTTCTTTGAATGGAGCATCGTAGAATGATTGAATCATACCTTGTAATGGAGATACGTTATTATCCTTGTAAGGAGGAACTAAATCACCTACTTCAGAACCTTCAGGTATGTTGTCACCTTCTTTATAATATACAGGAGGAGTTGGAACCAAAAGCTTATTGAAATCTAAACTTAAGGAGAAGAAGTTATAATCGTCTAAATCCATAGAGAAGGTTGTTCCAATTTTTAAATTTGTTGGGATGAAATCCTTTTCAGTAGAACTGGTATAAGAAATCTTATTACCAATATTATAAATACCACCACCAAGGCCCCAAGTTCCACGACGACCCTGAGAAAAACGTAAAGGTTTAGTGTAAAAAACAGTAACATCAGCAGCAACTGAAGTACCTGCACGAGATTCAACGCCACCAACATCTTGTCCTAAAGTAAGGTTAGAGTAGATGAATTTACCTGTTACAGCAGCTGAAAAGTTCTTGCTTAATTGTCTGGCATAGGCTACGTCAACTGCAAACTCATTTGGTTTGTAAGTACCTTGAGATACACCTTCGTCATTGGTAAAGGTGATACTACCTAAAGAAAAATATCTTAAAGAGGCCGAAACCACTGATTTATCATTAATTCTACCATAACCTGAAACATATCCTAGTCCAATATCATCTACCAATCCTTTTAGCCATGGCACATAGGATACATTAAAACCAACTGAATTTTCAACAAATGCTAATTTTGAAGCATTCCAATAAATACTATTTCCATCGGGTGTAGTAGCTGCACCAACATCACCCATACCACCTGAACGGGCGTCTGGGCCAATCATTAAGAACGGAACAGCTGTGGTAATGGTTCCCCATTCTCTTTCAGCCCCGGTCTCTTGTGCAAAAGTCGTCTGATTCAATCCTAGAATCACTGTAGCTAACAGTAAGATGCTTAATACTTTTTTCATTATAGTGTTTAATTTTATACTCTAAATTTTATTAATTATGCTAAAAGCGTGCAAAGGTAACGAATTTATTAGATGTTTATTTTACTACTACCAATTTTTGTTTTTGATGTACTTTTTCACCTTTGCTATTGGTTGCCTCAAGGATATAGGTATATAATCCCGTTTTAAGACTTGAAACAGCCTGATCACCAGTAGTAATGGCAATAGGTTCAATGCTGTTACCGAGTACGGTCACCTCTTGTTGATAGGTCCAAATTCGTTTTCCACTAATATCATATAAGAAAATTTTAACTAATAATTCAGTTTCATCAGGTTGATTATGATTAAAAACAAACTCTGTATAATCAATGAATGGGTTTGGATAGTTGCTAACATCTGAAATTGCAATAGACCGTGAAGCAATAACAATAAATGAAATGGATTTGCTAGAAGCATTATCATACATGTCCCATGCTTTCACAGTGAGTTCGTGTGTTCCATAATCCAAATCGTTTAAATTATATTCTATTCTACCCTCCTTATAGGAGTTGTCAATAGCTTGATAATAATCATTTAAATATAGATTTTCTTGATTGTCGATACTGGCTTTTATCTCTTTTCCAAAGCCTAATTCTATATTGTTGATCCCATTTTCATCATATAAGTCAACCATCATCAAAGGTTCAGTGGTGGTTGGATCTCCACTTTTAAATTGATAGGTATCTAAATGAACATTAATCTCCGGTCCTTGTAAATCATTTTCAATAGTATGGTCAACTCCACCAACAATGAAGTCTATAAAACCGCCATTTGCATCATAATAATGCTCTTCGTCCAATTCATCTGTAGCATAATAACTAATTTTACCATTGCCAAAAGAGGAGGGTATATTAGTAGGAACCACGAATGAGAATTCGAATTCACCATCTTTTGCACGTGCCTGTCCTTTGTAAATCAAATGATCGATAACCTTAAAAGTGGCTTTATAGCTTTCCGAATCATTTGCTAATGTAGAATAGCTAGAAGCTTTCCCGTATACTTTAACATCCACAAGGCCATTGAAATCAGTGGCTGTTTGGTGGCTAGAATTAGTTACCTTTCCATTTACATGAACAGTTTGGCGAGCTTTTAAGGTGTCTAGTGAACCTTCGTTCACATCTTGTCCGTTGATGTGGGTTGTTTCTACATTATACTCAGGGTAAGCCATTTTTAATGCAGGGTCACCCAGTAATACGAAATTTAGATTTCTTTCTTTATTCCCACTCTCATTTTTAGCATATTTGATGATTTCACCCATTCTATAATGAGAACCATCCTCTTTTCTGGAGAATGCGATTTCATGAAATTTTTCGTTTAATCTGAAATTATAGGAAGCATAAGCCAAACGAGTGGTGGTAAATAGTGCTACTCCGCCCCCAAATCGATTTAAAACCACGTGCTCTCCAGCTGATACATGACTTGGATCGTCAAAAGGACCAAATTCACAGCTGGCTACTATCCAAACGCCTAATTTATCATAATTTTTCCAGCTGATAATGTCTGGAATTTGAAGGATTCTTTCATCTGTTAATGCGATATGACCTCCATGGCCAGTGTAGTTAAAGAATAGTACTCCTTCTTCTACATTTCTATTAATGGCATCAGTTACATCTGGGTACCTATATCCATTTGTTGTTCTTTGGCGAACATAACTGTCGAGAAATAGTTTGTCAACATTAAATTCTGGATGAGCAATTAGAAAGGTATCTGCAAGCCTATTACTATCATTGAAGTGCAAATTACTGTCTTTGTCATCGGCAATAAAGCAAACCTTATTTCTCCAATCACCCATCTGAGGTTTCATGTTTGTTGCATAATGAATGGTTTTGTCTACCATTACTGTGGCATCCTCTAGGTTGTTTACAGGAAACCTTCCAATTGAAATTTGTATTTCTCCTAAAGCAGAATCACCGTCTGGTTCTCCCATGATACCAAAATAATCATCGGTATTAAAGGTATTAGTTAATGAAATACTTCCATGTGACTGGTATACTGGAACGATATTTGTGTTTTCGGGCAACACATTTCTATAATCGTAGGAGGCATCACCAAAAAGCAATAGATATTGAGGTTTGTCCTCAGGATTGCTATTGTTGTTATAATGATACCTTAAAAAGTTTCTGATGGCTGTTGGATCTTGTTTTCCAGAAGAAAACTCATTATAAATTTGTTCTGTTGTTAATACAATAGTATTTAGGTCGTCTTTTTCCATGTGGAAATCTGCCAGTCTCTGTGCTTGTTCCAGAAACTCATCAACTGTTACGATAACCATGTCAAATGGAGAGATTCCCTTTAGATTTTGGTTGCTAACTTCACCAATAAATTGAGGTGTCAATAAACCTTCAAAATCGAATGCTGTATAATATTTGTTCCCAACAAGATCGTGCTTAAATATCAGACTGTCATCAGTCATATGAGTATATGTAAATTCTTTTGGAGCATAGGCATCACTAATATCCCAAACTTTGGTATTGGAATTGGCATTAGCAATTTTAAACTCATAAACTTTGCTTATGCTTTGAAAACCAAAATAACTAAAGGCAATCTGGTGGTTGTGCATCACTAGGTTTCTGTAGGCTGAAACTTCAATATAATCTAGCCAAGCATCGGCGTTAGCATTTGGTTTAGAATAAGTAATATTAAATGCGACCTTATTTTCATCAGTTTGATAAGTGAATTTTTTATCATCGATAGCGGCCATGGTATGGCTTCCTATAGGTTCTGGAAGGTTGAATTCTACCGTTTCAGCACCTAGAGGGTCGATAAATAATTTGGCACTAGCTGAAGAACGGTTTGCAGCATAAATTTTTGCTTTCACCGACTTTTCATTATTGAAGTTAGGAAAGTCAAAGACAAGATTTAAAGTTTCGTTTTTATCAAAAGA
Source organism: Lentimicrobium sp. L6 (assembly GCF_013166655.1). NCBI lineage: Bacteria > Pseudomonadati > Bacteroidota > Bacteroidia > Bacteroidales > Lentimicrobiaceae > Lentimicrobium > Lentimicrobium sp. L6. The sequence goes on along the minus strand of NZ_JABKCA010000005.1, from coordinate 70,341 downwards.
TTCACCGTACCATACTCTACCAGATTTCACAAAATTGAATAAATTTTCATCATGAACTTGATAATCTAGAAAGTCAGTAACTGTTTTAATAGGTTCTGCAGAGCTGCTTATTTCAGTTTGAATTCTTAATCCTTCACTGCTACTGACTGTGATATAATAATAGTTGAGATCGGCATATGGGTGATGGGTATAAGCAAACATTAGGATGCTTTTATCATATTCCCAAGTATCCGCAGTTTTAGCATAAAATCCGACATAATCACCTTCGTCAAAACTTCCGTCTTTACCATCCTCTACCCAAATGGCATTTTCTGTTAATGAATTGGAAACTTCTATTTCGTTGGGCTCAGGTAAAACTCCCTCTAGGCTACTGTAGATTTGAATATAATCAGGGTTTATTGAAGTGACATCAAATCCCATATCTATGAAGTCTTGATAACTTAGCTTGTAAACTCCATCCTTTTCAATGCCTACTTTATACCATTGGCCTTCTGCTAAGACTGATTGAGCAGAAGAGTTGATATACCAGCCTGTAAACAAAACCAGTATGAATATTTTTATTGATGAGAACGTATAAATTTGTTTCATTTTCTATTATTTTATAACGACTAACCTATTTGATTTTGTTGCTTCTTGTCCATTTTCAGATCGAACCAAGACTTTGTAAACATAAATCCCTTTGGAGATTTTGTTTCCCATTTCATCGGTTACATCCCATTTTATTTCATTATTTCTATAACTATCAGTAAAGAAATTTTCTTCCAAACGAGTGACAAGTTTACCATCTATACTATAAATGTCAATTAGTACATTCATGTCTCCGTTAGCTTGATTGTGCTCAAAGGAGAAGGTAGTGTAGTCATAAACAGGATTCGGATAATTAAAAAGCTGTTCTAAGGCCATACTGCCAGAAGAAGCTACCACGAAGTCGATACTAGCTTTGGAAGAATTATTATAAATATCCCATACTTTTAGTTCAATGGTATGATTGCCCTCTGGAATATTAAAAAATGGAAATGAAATGGCTCCGCTTTTGTAACTATTGGCATCTGCTAAATAATAATCGTTGAGGATTTTCACATTAGTGCCATCATTGTTTAATGTTGCAGTAATATCATGCCCAATTCCGTTTCCGGTGGTGTTTATACCATTGTCGTCATTTACAAATGCTAATAATATCGGATTTTCGTTAGTGATTCCGCCATTCACAAAATTAATATTATTAATGAATAGTTGGATTTCTGGTCCATCATCATCCTCAGTTGAGTTTTCTTCAAAACCACCTATAATGATTTCTTTGTCGAAGCCACTGGCATCTGTTTCGTTATTTTCAGCATAAAGACTAATTTTTCCTTCACCATATTTATAGGCGATGTCTTTAGGAACAATAAATGTGAATTCAAACTTGCCATTAACCACATCAGCTTTTCCTTTGTACAATATGTTTTTTTGCAGTTCGAATTCGAAAACAGAACTTCCAGGGTCGTTTGCTAATGAGCTAACAGGGGTAGGCTTGTCATAAATAGTTGGATAAATATCACCATTATAATTTGATAAGAGATTGTCATTGGCATCAAGTACTTCGCCTTTGATTGTAATATTTGATAAAGCTTTAATAGTATCTGTTTCAGAACCTGTGTTGTTATTAATGATGGAGTTTACTTGTAAATAGTTTTCGGGGATGGAGATTTTTAAAGCAGGATCGCCTAGTAAAACAAATTTGCTTACGTTAACTCCACTGCCACTAGCCAATTTTGTTGATTTTAGGATGTCACCCATTCTTAAATATTCACCATGTTGTTTTTGGAGTGCTGCTTTATAAAAATTCGTACTGACAATAAAATTTGAACCAGCAAAAGTAGCCCGCGAGGTAGTAAACAATGAGATTCCTCCCCCTTTATTATTAAGGAATATTCTTTCACCAGCGCTAACCCTAGCAGGGTCGTCATAACGTGAGAACTCACAAGTCGCAGTTAAAAAGACTGGTAGTCTATTTTGGTTAGTCCACGATTCTATATCTGGCATGTCTAGGAATCTCTCTTGACCCCATCCCACTTCTCCTCCATGGCCTGTATAGCTTATAATTAAGGCACCTTTATCCACTCGTTCATTAATGGCTTCATTTACCTTGGAATATCTTTGTCCAGCTGGTGTAGATTCTTGTATATATGCATCAGCATAAATTTTGTCAAGATTAGCAGTAGGGTATATCGTATCAACCAACTTACTTAATCTATCAGCATCTCGAATGTGTAAATTTCCATCTTCGTCGTCAGCAATAAAACAAATTGTATTTCTCCAATCTGACATGACTTCATCACTATAGCTTCTATAGTGTTTTACTTTATCAACCATGTCTTGGGCTTCGGCAATGCTAACTACTGGAAACCTACCTATTCCAAGATCAATTTCACCATTAATAATATCACCACCTTCCCATTCATCCATAAAACCAAAAAAGTCATCTGTTGCAATAGAATAAATTGGATTGAAACTTTCGTAGGACTCCCAGGTTGGAACCATATTGTTATTGTTTTCTTCTCTTAGAAGATAGTCCATACTGGCATCGCCAAAAAGTAATAAATATTTCAGTTGATGATCAATCAAAGAATTTTCATAGGCGCTTCTTACAAAATCTCTTATGCCACTAATGTCTTGTCTTCCACTACTAAATTCATGATAAATGGGTTCGAGTGTGGTTACATAAACATCTAATCCGCTATTCTCCCTATGGAAATCGGCCAACTCATTGGCTTGTTCAATAAATAGAGGATGTGTGATGATGATATAATCGTGATTAATCTCTGCATGTAGATTTTGATTCGGAATTTCTTTGTTGAATGTAGCTTGAAGAGCAGTGCCTGGTTCGTAAGCAATAAACTCCACTAAACCATCAGTTGGAACCTTATAACTTAAGGTTGTAGAGGTGGAAGTAAAGTTGATATTTTTAGGAGATACAGGATTTGAAATGTCCCATATTTCCATATGATTAGCTTTTTCAGTTTGCATTTTAAACTCTGTAATTTGACCTTCTTTTATACAATATTTATTGCGGAATAAAAGCTGATTCCCATTATAGATTAGTTTTCTTTCCACATTTATTTCAATATAGTCTAGCCAACCTACACTTCCTGACAAGGGTTGATTATAATTAACATCAATGGATATAGCGGATGGAGTAGTAGAGGGTGAAAAACTCCACTCGATATCACCTCCAACCGCATAGCTAGGATAACTGCCAGAAGGAATGGCAGAGATGCTTGTAGATTTAGTTTCTCCTAAAGTTTTTACCGTGAAACGACTGGGAGTAGTAGAGCGAGCAGCAAATACAGAATTAATATAAACTGAAGAGCCGGAAACAATATTGTCAAACTGGAAATTATAGGTGTAGTCTTTCACAAATTCGTATTTGTCACCAAACCATCTTCTACCAGAGTTGATTAGATTATAGGTTTCATCTTCTATAAAATCATAATCGGTATAGGTAGAGACACTTGCATTAGCACTAGATGAGTTGGACTGGGTTGTTACTCTAATTCCATTTCCTTCGCTTAATACCAAGTAATAAAATGATTCTCGAGCGTAAATATTCAATCTATGGTGAAATGATTCATTTGATGCATCATAGGTCCAGTTATCTGGACCTTCTCCATAAAATAATAAATAATCACCGGCATCAAAACTCCCATCGCCTCCATCAATCATTTTTATAGCAACTTCTGGAATATCTGGGTGTTTATAAGTGGCATTAGACTCGTCTAACATGGCACCAAAACCATATACCTTAATATTGGAGGAGGTGAAACCAGAAAAATCAATTCCAGAACTGGTGGTTTGTTCATAAGAGATTTTGTATATTCCATTTTGGCTTAATTTAAACTGAAACCATTTCCCGTCCTTCATTGCTGATTCAGTAGCGAATGTATTATCAACTGATTTGGTGGTTGGGTTTTCAATGGTTTCTTTCTCATATTTCAAATCGAAAGATGATAATCTATTCACCACATTTGGAAGTGAATTCTTAGAAAGACATGGAAAAGATATTCGAGCAACTTTATTAGTCCCTTTGTCAATAATTCTAAATTTTACTAGATAGTCTTTTGTTAATTCTGTAGTTAGATTCTGGAACGTAGAGGATTCTACAGTTTGAGAATTTTCAATAATATTTGTTAGGAATACTTGATTAACTGTTTCATTTGATTCCAAAGAAATGTCAATGCTGTAATATGGAATTAGGCCAGTATTGCTCATATCCTTAGCACCATTGAAAAATAATGTAGGGTGGAAGATGGCATTCTCAATTGAAGCTTGTTCCCATTCAATCTCAATGTGTTTTGTTATAGATTGCGCCAACAAAATTTGAGAGAAAATAAGTGATAAAAAAATGATAAAGCTATTTTTCATTATCATAAAATTAATTTTTTGTTTTTTAAGTTAAAATGGAACTCAATATACTGTTCCTTATTTTTGAAAACGCCTTTTATAGTTTTTTATTATACATACTCAAAAAAAGAGATTTATGATATAGACAACTCTAATCCTTTTTTTGTTGTCAGTTAGTAATAAATTAACAAAATAATTTTACTTGAGTATTGTTTTGTTTTTGCTTAAATTTGTTTTGCAAAAATTTAGCAATTATTAACTAAACTTGGTTCTTTTAAAAAAAAAACTAAAATGTTTCAAAGTGCAAATGAAACAAAAAAATGGCAACTTAGTATAATGATTAGTAAAGGATTTATAAGGCTATTTATAGAAATATCTAAAAACCTTTATCAATCAAAAAATAATTTGTAATATTGTTTTCTTTAACGACAGAACCTGTTCTAATTTGATAGACCACATGAACAACAGACTAACGAAAATCTTATTCACCTTGCTAATGGTTGCCCTTACTGGGGTTTCACAGGCGCAAGACCCTCATTTTTCGCAGTTTTATGCAAACCCATTATACCTCAATCCGGCGCTTGCTGGATCTGCATTGACACCTCGATTAACCATGAATTATAGAAATCAATGGCCTTCTCTTGATGCTAACTTTGTTACCTATGGAGCTTCCTATGATCAATATATGCCATCCATCAATAGTGGAATTGGTATTTCTTTCATGACAGATAGAGCTGGACAAGGGGTTTTGGTAAGCGGAGGAGTGAGCGCCTTATATAGTTATAGGCTGAAAATAAACCGAGAAATGTTTGTGAATTTTGGTGTTAAAGCTAGCTTTTTTCAAGGCCGCTTAGACTGGAATTCTCTTACTTTTGGAGACCAGTATGATCCCATAAGAGGTTTGGTTTTTGAAACTGAAGAAACACAGCCATCTTCAACAAGTAAAAGTATCGTCGATTTTAGTGCGGGTGCGGTTTATACTTTTAAAGATATTTTCTTTGGAGGTGTAGCTGTTGATCACATAACTCAACCAGCAAATGGTTTCTACGATGATAAATTGAGTAAGCTTCATATGAAAGTTACTGTTCATGCAGGTGCTGTTATCGATTTACGTAATAAAAGGTACCGTGGAGCAAGTTATGATCGTATCACAGTTTCTCCAAATATTATCTATCAACAGCAGCAAAATTTCCAGCAAATTAATTTTGGAGTATACTTAAATAAGAATCCTTTCGTTCTTGGTATGTGGTATCGTCATGATGTGACTAATGCAGATGCCATTATTGCTTTATTGGGATTCCAATATAAAAATCTTAAATTTGGATATAGTTACGATATAACCATATCTAAATTGCAAAATGCTACAGGTGGAGCTCATGAGATTTCTCTGGGTTATACCTTTGATACTGGGTCGCAGTATCGTTCCAGAAGAACAAGACTGGATGCGATACCTTCGCCTAGCTTTTAATGATGAAATAACAAAAATGAATTTATATAATGTATAGTCTTAGAAAAACAATAGGCTTAGTTTCAGCGGCGATGATCATCATCGCCTTTAGTTCTTGTGGAGGATCTGAAGGTTCTCAGACTACTGGCTGGAATTATAATGATGCTGAAAATGGCGGTTTTGAGGTTAGCGATTTTGTTGAGCAAGAACCTGGCCCAGGATTAGTGTTAATTGAAGGTGGTACTTTTGTAATGGGAACAACACAAGACCAGGTAGTTTTTAATACTAATAACTATCCTCGTCGATTAACTATTCGCTCCTTTTACATGGATCAGGTAGAGGTTTCCAATGTCGATTATTTGGAGTATCTATATTGGTTGAAGAGAGTGTATGGTGTTAACTATCCTGAAGTTAGACGTAAAGCTTTGCCCGATACTTTAGTCTGGAGATCTAGACTTGGTTATAATGAGCCGTTAGTGGATAATTATTTGCGTCACCCCGCTTATAAAAACTATCCTGTAGTTGGAGTAAATTGGTTACAAGCTAATGATTATGCAAAATGGCGTACGGATAGAGTAAATGAACTTAGGTTGATCAGTAATAAGGTTCTAGATATGGATATTGATCAACAGGATGAAAATAATTTTAATACTGAAGCATATTTGTCTGGACAATACGAAGGTTTAGTAAATGAGCCACCAGAAAATTTAAACCCTAATGGAGATGGTACTAGAATAGTAAAAATGGAAGACGGTGTTTTGTACCCAGATTATAGACTTCCTACAGAAGCTGAATGGGAATATGCGGCTTTAGGATTAATTGAGAACACTTTGTATGAAAGAATCAGCCAAAGAAAAACTTATCCTTGGAATGGTAATTATACACGTACTTCTGATAAGAAATATTATGGTGGATTTGTAGCCAATTTCAAAAGAGGTCGTGGTGATTATATGGGAGTTGCAGGTGCTTTAAATGATGGTGCAGATATCCCTACAGAAGTTGGAACCTATTTCCCTAATGATTATGGTCTTTATAATATGGGTGGTAATGTAAGTGAATGGGTGCTTGATGTATATCGTCCTCAAAGTTTAGATGATATTGATGATTTAGCTGGTTATCGTGGTAATGTATTCCAAACTAAGGTGACTGACCAAGATGGTTTTATTGCTCAAAAAGATAGCCTAGGTCGAATAAAATACAGAGATATCACTATTGAAGAGGCTGAAGGAAGAAAAAATTATAGAAAATCTGATAATATAAATTATTTAGATGGAGACTTTACCTCTTCTGTGAGAAGTGACGAAACTTGGTTGAATATGCCAGATTCATTGCAAACAAAAACGGCAACAGGTTTAATGTATGATTATGGAAATTCAACCATGATTAATGATGACGTTCGTGTATATAAAGGTGGTAGTTGGAAAGATCCTGCTTACTATTTAAGTCCTTCATCTCGTAGGTTCTTAGAGCAAACAGAAGCGACTAACTTTATTGGATTTAGATGCGCGATGAACCGAGTAGGTAGCCCTATGTCAGGTCGCAAATAAAAGATAATATTTATTATAAAGGTCATTTTGAGAAAGTTTCGACTGGTTTCAAAATGACTTTTTTTATTTCATGATGATGATAGAAACATTATATGAACAATTTATAGAATCCTCCGGTGTTTCTACCGATACCAGAAGTTTACAACGAGGAGAGTTGTTTTTCTGCTTAAGTGGTGAGAGTTTCAATGGCAATAAATTTGCTCTTCAAGCGCTTGAAAAAGGTGCTCGAATAGTGGTTTTAGATGATGAGAAGTATTTTACTAACCAAAGTAGAATGATATTGGTAGAAGATAGTCTTAAAACAATGCAAGAATTGGCTTCTTTTCATCGTGATAAACTAGATATTCCGGTTATTGGAATCACCGGAACCAATGGGAAAACCACCACAAAGGAGTTACTGGCTGCTGTTTTATCCTCACATTTCAATATTTCTTATACTAAAGGCAATTTGAATAATCATATAGGTGTTCCTTTAAGCTTGTTGAAGGTAAATGCCAAGCATGATATGGCCATCATAGAAATGGGGGCCAATCATTTGGGTGAGATTGCTGAGTTGTGCGATATTTGCAAGCCAAACTTAGGCGTCATCACTAATATTGGTCATGCACATTTAGAAGGTTTCGGTTCTTATCAGAATATTAAAACCACAAAATTGGCTTTGTACCGTGCTGTAGAAAAAGTAAAGGGCTGTGTTTTTGTTAATGCAGATGATGAGGTTTTGATGGATTCTTCAACCGCTTTAAGAAGAAATACATATGGTATAGGTTCCAGTTCTCAAACTCAAGTCGAATTAAGTGCTTCAAACGTCTCTTTAGTATTTGAGTGGAACGAGTTTAAAATTGAAACACATTTATTTGGTAATTATAATTTATATAATGCAGCAGCTGCCATAGCAATTGGTGAATATTTCAAAATTCCTCAAGAAAAAATTGTCCATGCATTGGAATCCTATATGCCATCGAATAATAGATCTCAAATAGAGAAGGGGGAAAATAATGAATTGATTATGGATGCTTATAATGCCAATCCAGATAGTATGAAAGGTGCCTTACAGTTTTTTAAAAATGTGGACTTCCCAAATAAGATGGTGGTTCTTGGCGATATGCTTGAACTTGGTGAATTTGAAGAAGTGGAACATTTAAAGGTTTTAAATGATTTAATAGAGTATTCATTTGATATAGCATTGCTTGTGGGTGATGCTTTTCTCCAATTCGAAGCAGATTATCCTGAATTTAATTTTTTCAAAACTAGTGAGGAAGCAAAACAATATCTGATGATCCAGGGGGTGAAAAGTTATAAAATCCTATTAAAAGGTTCCAGAGGTATTAAATTAGAGGTTTTAAAAGAAGTTTTATTATAATGGAGAGGTATAATGCCATTGGAGTCATGTCAGGAACCTCTTTGGATGGTTTGGACATTGTCTTTGCTGAATTTTTCTTTGATGGAAATAACTGGTTTTATCAGTTCGGTGATTATATCGAAATACCCTATTCAAAAAAATGGCAAAATAAACTATCCAATTTAGCCCAAGCCTCTGCATTTGAATTTGCAAGAACTCATGTGGACTTTGGTCACTATATGGGGAAGAAAGTAGATGCTTTTATTAAAAGTCATCGGCTTGAGGTAGATGTCATTGGTGTTCATGGGCATACTGTTTTTCATCAACCAGAGTTAGGTTTTACTAGCCAGATTGGTGATGGCTCAGCTATAGCTAGTCGAACTGGTCTATTGGTAGCTAATGATTTTAGAAGCATGGATGTAGCTAGAGGAGGGCAGGGAGCACCTTTGGTTCCCATTGGTGATGCTTTATTGTTCTCTAAATACTTAGCTCGATTAAATCTTGGAGGGTTTTCAAATATTTCTTTTGGTGGTGTTGATGATATTAATGCATTCGATATTTGTCCAGTGAATATTGTGATGAATGAGATTACCCGTAAACAGGGCTTAGAATACGATGAAGATGGTAAAATAGCAAGAAATGGTCAGTTGGTTCGTGAACTCCTCCATAAACTCAATCAGCTCGATTACTATCAGCATAACGGGCCAAAGTCATTAGGCAGAGAATGGGTGGACGAGTGCTTCTGGCCTTGCTTGTCAACTAATATTTCTGATGAAGACTTATTGAGAACACTAGTGGAGCATACCGCAGACCAAATAGCTTATTCTTTGGCCTCCTCAAAAATAAATTCAGGAAAAGTTTTAATTACTGGAGGTGGGGCCTATAATTCTTTCTTAATAGAAAGAATTAGGGCGAAAATATCTTTAGAGATTGTGATTCCAGACCCTATACTCGTCGAAATGAAAGAAGCTTTGATATTTGCTTTCTTGGGTGTTTTAAGAATTCGAGAACAACCCAATATCTTAAATAAAGTAACTGGGGCAAAACGAGACAGTATTAGTGGGGCGCTCTATAAAGGTGTTTAGCCTATTTTGTTGATTTTTCTTACTAATTTTTCTCCATTTTCAGTTTCCATCACTAAGAAATATAAGCCATTAGGGAGCTGGCTGAAATCAATTTTGGTATTCATTTTGATTTCTTCTATCATAATGGTTTGTCCTTGTTGATTTATGATTTTTAATTGCTGAGCATGATCAGTATTTGTAATCTTAACATTTAAAACATGAGTAACTGGATTTGGATAAATGCTTAATAATTCTTTTTCTTCAATATCCTCAACTCCTGTCGACTCATAAGCACCAGTAAAATATAAGCTAGCTCCAAGCGATCCTTTAGCTACTTCTTTAAAGTATTCCATATCCATATGCTCAATATTGTCATTTGGAGTATGGGCATAGGGAGTTTCATTGTATTCATAAAGTCCTGTAATTACATATCCTTCCTCCATAAAAGGAACATAATCGGTTGCATAGGCATAGCTGATTTCAGTATTTAAACTTGAATATAATTCCATCAAATTAGAGAGCGTGTCAGTAATAGCTGCAGAAGCCGCATTATTACTATTAGGAGCGCTCTCGTCTCTCTCACATACAATAATGTCATTGGTCATTCCATTTACGCCACCAACGGCATCAATATTAAACACTAATTTTATGTTGTGTGATTCAGGAACAACCACATGGTTTACATAATGATTACTCCCGACAAGTCCTACTTCTTCAGCACTAAAATGAATGAAGCGAACAGAATATTGGGTATCAATATCTTTTAGCATCCTCGCTATTTCCATTACAATAGCAGTTCCTGTTCCATTATCATTGGCCCCAGGGCCATTTCTGGTATCATAATGCCCATCAATAATCACATATTTATTGGGATAATGAGTTCCGGTTTTAGTGATGATTAAATTATAACATTCATTCCCAGAATAGCTAAAGGTATCAATGCTAATGTCTTCATATCCCCATTCCTCATAACTAGATTTTATCCAATTGAAAGAATTAACTAAAGCTTCTGTGCCTGGCTCTTTTGAGCCAAAATCAACATGTTGTTGCAGGTTGGCCTCCAAAATGTCTAAATCCATGGTTTCGACTATGGTTTCGTAATAGGAATTTGATTCTTGGGCTTTGCTTTGGAATATTAGTAGCAGGCTGAATAAACCTAAGGAAAATATGCTTTTATTAATGCAATTTGAAATATTCATGATAACGTACCTTAATTTTAGTTTTAATATTTCGGCAAATATATTGTTTTCTTGTTTAGGTATGGAGTTTGATCTAGAGGAACCGATAAAAAACAAAACCCCGAAGCTCAATAGGACTTCGGGGCTTTTATATAATCAGAAGATGGTTTATTCTTCTGTTGAATAGTCCATAGCAGCCATACGTTTATAAGAGTTTAAACGTCTTTTTGCCATATCCTCAGAAGCTGCAAATAATGCATCAGCATCTTTAGGGAAGGCTTTCTTCAGTGAAGTATAACGTACTTCGTTCATCAAGAACCCTTGGAACTTACTCCAATCTGGTTCTTTAGAATCTAATACGAAAGGATTTTTTCCTTGGTCTTCTAATCTTGGATCGAAACGATACATGCTCCAGTAACCAGCTTCTACAGCTGCTTTCTCTACGCTTTGTGTATCTGTTAATCCGCCTTTTACTCCGTGAGCTATACAAGGAGAATATGTGATGATTAGAGATGGACCAGGATAAGATTCTGCTTCTTTTAAAGCTTTGAAGAATTGATTTTGGTTAGCACCCATTGAAACTTGAGCAACATAAACGTAACCATAAGTCATAGCCATCATACCTAAATCTTTCTTACGAATCTTCTTACCAGAAGCAGCAAATTTAGCTACAGCAGCAGTAGGAGTTGCTTTTGAAGATTGTCCACCAGTGTTTGAGTAAACTTCGGTATCCATTACCAAAACATTCACATCTTCACCAGAAGCCAATACATGGTCTAATCCGCCATATCCAATATCATAAGCCCAACCGTCACCACCGAAGATCCAGTTAGATTTCTTAGAGAAATACTGGCTGATAGCCATTAATTCTTTAGCTTGATCATCATCTGCACCAGCAAGAACTTTCTTTAATTCGTCAGAAGCAATTTTAGACTTTTCACCGTCATTTTTAGTTTCTAACCATTGTGTGAAAGCAGCTTTTCTAACATCACTAACATCACCCTCTAAAGCTTCATTGATTTTCTTTTCAACTCTATCGCGTAATTTATTGATACCTAAAGACATTCCGAAGCCATACTCTGCATTGTCTTCGAATAAAGAGTTAGCCCATGCTGGACCTTCTCCATCAGAATTTTTACAATAAGGAGTAGCAGGAGCAGAACCACCATAGATACTAGAACAACCAGTAGCATTAGCAATAGTCATGCGATCACCATATAATTGAGTGATAGTTTTGATATATGGAGTTTCACCACAACCAGCGCAAGCTCCAGAAAACTCGAATAATGGTTGAGCGAACTGAGAATTCTTAACATTTTTAGTTTTGTCGAAACGATCGGTCTTGTATGTAACGTTCTTAACCATATAATCCCAGTTTTCAGCCTGAACCATTTGGGTTTCTAATGGCTTCATTACTAGTGATTTTTCTTTGGAAGGACAAACAGCAACACAGTTATTACAACCTGTGCAGTCTAAAGCAGAAACTTGAATTCTAAATTGTAATCCGGCTATTTCTTTTCCCTTAGCAGCTAATAAATCAACGCCTTCGCCAACATTTCCAGCTTCAGTATCGTCTAATAAGAATGGACGGATAGCAGCGTGAGGACAAACGTAAGCACATTGGTTACATTGTATACAGTTTTCAGAAACCCATTCAGGAATTTCAATGGCGATACCACGCTTTTCATAAGCAGCAGTTCCAGCAGGGAAAGTACCGTCTTCGCGACCTGTAAATACAGAAACAGGAAGTTGATCACCTTTAAGGTTGTTAACAGGCTCTACTAAGTCTCTAATGAAAGCAGGAATGCTCTCGTCAATGATAGCTTGTTCTGCTTGTATGTCTAAATTTGCCCACTCAGCAGGAATTTCCACCTTGGTAACATCACCACCATTGTCAACAGCAGCAAAGTTCATGTTTACGATTTTCTCACCTTTGTTTCCATAGGATTTTACAATCATTTTCTTCATTTGTTCCACCGCCAATTCGTAAGGAACTACCTCAGCAACTTTAAAGAAAGCAGATTGCATAATAGTATTGGTTCTATTTCCTAGACCAATTTCTTTAGCTATTTCAGTAGCATTGATGATGTACATGCTAATGTTTTTCTCAGCCAAAGTCTTTTTGAAATGTGGAGGAAGATGATTCATTGTTTCTTCCACGTCCCAAATACTATTTAATAGGAATGTACCATTTTCTTTGATGCCAGCTAGCATATCATATTTTTTCAAATATGCAGGCACATGACATGCAACAAAATCAGGAGTAGTTACTAAATAAGTAGAGCGGATAGGTTGGTCGCCAAAGCGAAGGTGAGAAGCAGTAAAACCACCAGATTTTTTTGAGTCATAAGCGAAATAAGCCTGAGCATATTTGTCAGTATTGTCACCAATAATCTTAATAGAGTTTTTGTTTGCACCTACTGTTCCATCAGCGCCAAGTCCGTAGAATAATCCTTCAAATGTTCCTTTTGGAGCTAGAGAAATAGCTTCACCAACAGGAAGAGAGAGGAAAGTAACATCATCATTAATACCTAAAGTGAATCTGTTTTTAGGTTCAGGCAATTGTAAATTCTCATATACTGCAACTATTTGAGCTGGAGTAGTATCTTTAGAACTTAAACCATAACGACCACCAACTACAATAGGAGCATTTTCTTCACTGTAGAAAATATCTCTTACATCAAGGTATAATGGCTCACCATTAGCACCTGGTTCTTTTGTTCTGTCTAAAACAGAAATTCTTTTCACTGTTTTAGGAAGTACTCTTCTGAAATATTTCTCAGAGAATGGGCGATATAGGTGAACAGAAATAAGGCCTACTTTTTCACCATTGGCCACTTTATGGTCAATAACTTCTTTAATGGTTTCAGTTACAGAACCCATTGCAATAGTAATGTCTGTAGCATCTTCAGCACCATAATAAGTGAAAGGATGGTATTCTCTTCCAGTTAATTTAGTGATTTCTTGCATGTATTCTTCAACTACGTCAGGAATAGCATCGTAGAATTTATTAGCAGCCTCACGAGATTGGAAATAAATATCTGGATTTTGTGCTGTTCCGCGTGTTACAGGGTTTTCTGGATTTAAAGCATTGGCTCTAAAAGCAGCTAAGGCTTCTTGATCAACAAGAGGAGCTAAATCTTCGTTATTTAGTATTTCAACTTTTTGAATTTCGTGCGAAGTACGGAATCCATCAAAGAAATGTACAAAAGGTACACGAGTTTTAAGAGAAGCAAGGTGAGCAATACCCGCTAAGTCCATTACTTCTTGTACGCCACCAGTTGCTAAGAATGCAAATCCAGTTTGACGGGCAGACATCACATCAGAGTGGTCGCCGAAAATAGAAAGTGCTTGAGCAGCAAGGCTACGTGCACTTACATGGAATACTCCTGGTAATAATTCGCCAGCAATTTTATACATATTAGGAATCATCAGGAGTAGACCCTGAGAAGCTGTATATGTTGATGTAAGAGCACCAGCTTGTAAAGAACCATGAACGGCTCCAGAAGCACCACCTTCTGACTGCATCTCAGATACGGTCACGGTCTCTCCAAAAATGTTTTTTCTGCCACCTGCTGCCCACTCATCTACATATTCTGCCATGTTAGATGATGGTGTGATAGGATAGATAGCAGCAACTTCGCTAAACATATAGGCGATATGTGCAGCTGCATAGTTACCATCACAAGTGATAAATTTTTTCTTATTTTCCATCTTATATAGTATTTAAAATATCAATTTTATGCCAAAGCAGTGCTCCGCTTTAGCGGATGCAAATTTAATAAAATTAAGTGTGAATTTTGCGTAGAACGCGTAAGAATTGCTAATTTTCAGCAATTTAGAAAGGATATAGATTGTATAATGATTTCAAACGATTGCGATAATATAGAGTGCTGATATGGCAATAGTTAAAACATCCTTAATTTTGAAAAGGAGCTTAATAATTTGTATATTTACAATCCAATAAAAAAACTAAATATATAAAGATATGAGTAAGTTGAAAACAAATTATATGGGCATAGAATTAAAGAACCCCATAGTAGTTGGAGCTAGTAATTTGGTTACCGATTTAAATCATTTAAAGAAACTAGAAGCAGCAGGAGCAGGAGCAATTGTTTATAAATCATTGTTTGAAGAACAAATACAGCTAGAGAACTTTTTTGAAGAAGAAGCTATGGCGGAGTATAATAATCGAAATGCTGAAATGATTAATATATATCCTGATATGAAGGATGCTGGGCCTGTAGATTTTCTTCTTAAACTGAAGAAAGCCAAAGAAGCTTTGAATATTCCATTGATTGCAAGTTTAAATTGTGTTTATAAAGAGACATGGGTAGATTATGCCAAGGAAATTGAGAAAACAGGAGTTGATGGTATTGAACTCAACTTTTATGCTACTCCAAGAGAGTTTGGTGTATCAGGTCAAGAGATTCTAGAAGAACAATTGAATATTACTTCTGCTGTAAAAGAGGCTTTAAAAATTCCAGTTGCAGTAAAACTGAGTCCATACTATACCAACACCCTTCGTTTTGCACATATGATGGAAGGCGCAGGAGCTGATGCATTGGTATTGTTTAATAAATTATTCCAACCAGATATAGATATTGATACTGAGGAATTGACTTTTAATTTTAACAAGAGTGGTAAAGGAGATTATCGCCAGTCACTAAGATATATGGGAATGTTACATGGCAAAATGAAAGCTACCCTAGTTGGAAATAGTGGAATTATCGAGGGTAAAGATGTCATAAAAATGATTTTAGCTGGAGCTGAAGCTGTTCAAGTGGTTAGTACACTTTATCAGAATGGTTTAGATTATATTACAACCATGTTAAAAGATATGGAAGCTTGGATGGATGGAAAAGATTATAAATCTTTAGATGAATTTAGAGGTAACCTCTCCAAAGACAACCTAAAAGATCCTTACGCTTACACGCGTGCACAATATGTGGATATTTTAATGAAAAAAGTAGAACTCTATAAACCAAATAAGATGGTGTAATTACTTAGTGTATAATTAAATAAAAAAGGCAAAATTCTATTAGAATTTTGCCTTTTTTATTTGGTGTTTAGAATGTTTTTAAATAGAGGGCTTTGTTGGAAAAGCAAAAAATAGTCGTAAATTTATACTGCTAAACCCAATAGTGTATCTTTTTTCAACAATATGGTTTTACCCACGCGAAAGAAATAGATTAACACAAATGAAAGTAACCAAAATCCTCATTGTAGATGATCATGATATTACGCTTCATGGTCTATCAAAATATATCGAGAAAATAGAAAATACCGAAATTATTGGAATGGTAAAATCTGGAAAGGAAGCCCTGGAGCTGATTCAAAAGCATAAGCCAAATATCATATTTACAGATGTGGATATGCCTGAAATGGATGGTGTTGAACTATTAAAAATCATAAGAAAAGATTTTGTAGAGATAAAAGTGATAGCATGTACCATGCATGTGCAGCTT
Source organism: Lentimicrobium sp. L6 (assembly GCF_013166655.1). NCBI lineage: Bacteria > Pseudomonadati > Bacteroidota > Bacteroidia > Bacteroidales > Lentimicrobiaceae > Lentimicrobium > Lentimicrobium sp. L6. The sequence continues at coordinate 53,915 of NZ_JABKCA010000005.1, read as the reverse complement.
TGGGTAATACAGAAGCTACTCCATAATGGGATTAATGGCATCATCTCCAAGCAAAGTTTAAAGATAGATATCGAAAAAGCCATTGAGGGGGTAGAGACAGGCAAAGCTTTCTATTCCTCAGATATCTATGAAGCTGTTTTGGAAATCATGAAGCGGCCAGATGATTATTTCTCCAAATTCGATGAACTAGACCTCACCAAAAGAGAAAAGCAAGTCCTACAATTAATCTCAGAGGAGCTCACCACATCAGAAATTGCCGATAAACTAAGCTTAAGTCCAAACACTATAGAATCGCACCGGAAGAACCTGTTTCTTAAGTTCGGGGTTAAGAATGTAGCTGGCTTGATAAAGAAGGCTATGGAACGGCAGTTGATTGAGTAGAAGTTTTATCACTGTTAATTAAAAGTTACGAGTTTATTGAATACTAATTTAAAAATAATAAGAACTCTTATATGCAAATGAGAAAAGTCACTAGAATATCATTACTTATCATGATATTATTTATGGTTGTAAATGTTAAAGCACATTTTTCTAAGGTAGATAGTTTGAAAAATATATTGACTACTACAGTTGCGGATACATTTAAGATTAATGCATATAATCACCTTTCCGAGTATTATATGTTTTCAAACCCTGATTCAGGTCTGTTTTATGCAAATGAGGGACTCGAGTTGGCAAAAGGCATTTCTGATAAAAAGGGAATAGGTATTGGATATAGGTTGTTGGCATTGAACTATCACTTTTTGTCAAAGAACGATTCTGCAATATTGTTTATTGATAAAGCATATGGTGTGTTTGAAGAGATTAAATACAAAGATGGGATGGTTATTTGCTTGATGAATAAGGGAATATTTCAATCGAAGATTGATGAGCCTGAAAAAGCAATAAATAACTATTATAAAGCATTTGGTTTATTTAAAGAGGATAGTAATTTTCTGGGAATGGCTAACTGTAATGTAAATATTGGGATAATACTGTCGGAAGAATCAGATTATATTAATGCGATTAAAAAATATATTGAAGCTGATCAGTTTTATAAAGAAGACAATTTTCTCGATGGAATGGCAAGTTGTAAATTAAATATTGGAACCATATATTTTCATTTGAAAGAGTATGGAAAAGCCATAGAATATTTTACGGAAGGCCTTCCTTTGTTTCAAGAATTAAATAATAAAATTAAAGAAGCCATGTTGCTTAATAATATGGGATCTTGTTATAAAAACATTGGACTATTCGATTCTGCTCTTTTGATTCATCATAAAGCGCTTAAAATTCAAGAAGAAGGAAAAGATAAAAATGGGATGGCAAAAAGCTTTGAAAATATTGGTTCCGTTTACTTTGACATGAAGGAGTATGATAATGCGATGGTCTATTATAACAAAGCCCTTTCTATTAAAGAAACTTTAAATAGTAAAAAAGAACTTGCTAGTTTATATTATAATATTGGGTCTGTTGAATACAGAACTAAATATTCTGATAAAGCTTTGATACATACAAATATGGCTTTGGCATGTTTAAGTGAGGTGGATGATTTAAGGCTCAAGCAAGATGTTTATAAACTATTATATTCAATTTATAAAGATAGTCATAATAGCTCCAAGGCGCTAGAGGCACATGAAAGATACTCAGCTATTAAGGATAGTATATTTGACGAGGGTAAATATGAGATTATAAATAATTTAGAAGCCAAATACCAAACAGCAGAAAAAGAAAAAGAAAACCAAAAGCTACAATTCGATAATGAACTACAAAAGCAGGAAAATACTTCGATAAGAAAACAGAATATGTATATCTTATCACTTTCTGGATTGGCTCTGCTTCTAATTATTGGTTCTTTTATCGTTTATAGAAATTTTGAGAAACACAAGATTAACAAGCTAATGCTAAAAGAAATTGATGAGCAAAATGATATTATATCTAAAAACTTACACGATGGTATGAGTGGTTATTTGCATGCCATAAAGAATAGCCTGGTGTTTAGAAATGAGAAGGTGAAAGACCTAGACAAGGATATAGAAATAATAGACCGTTCACAAAAGGAACTGCGGTTTTTAATGAGACAACTTAGTTCACCTTATTATAAAAATAAAAATTTTGACATCTCACAGGAATTAAATGAACTCAATAGTTTCTACGAAAGCACCAGTAGTTTCAAGATTGATAGTTATTTTGATCAAACCATCATTTGGAAGAATATTTCTTATGAGAATAAGCTTCAGATTTATAAGTTGGCGCAAGAGTTATTGGCCAATGTTAAAAAACACTCAGGCGCATCTAATATTAGTTTGCAAATCATAAAAGACAAAAACAATCTAGTGATGTCTTTTGAAGATGATGGAAAAGGATTTGATACTGAAGAAACCTCTTATGGATATGGTCTTAAAAATATCGACAAAAGAATCAAAGAACTCAGAGGAGAGTTTAATATTGACAGTAGTATTGGACAAGGAACATTTATCACATTAAAAATACCGGTGTTAAGCTGATTTGTATGAAGAAAAATCTATCTGTTATAATAGTTGATGATCATGATACTATAGTCTCAGGCTTGAAATATGAGTTGAAAGAGACCTTCAAGGAGTTTGAGTTTACTGGTATAACTGCAATACATGATGCTTTGCTTTTGTTTAAAAAAAAGTCTTTCGATATAGCCATTGTCGATATTTCTTTTAAAAGTGAAGTGAACTCTGATGGGATTAATTTGGTTGCCATTATCAAGCAAAAATATCCCGAAACTAAAATAATTTCTTATACCAGTTATGCCGATAAGATTCAGTATGTCAGTTTGCTCCAAGAACTAAATGTAGAGGCTATTGTGTCTAAGTTTGATGGGAATAATGCTATTAAATCTGCAGTCGAACAATTACTCCTAAACCAGACTCCCTTTTATAGTTCAGGAGTACTTCAAGCATTAAAAATATCAAAAGCAAAAAATGAAATCCATATTTCAAAGCGAGAAAGAGATGTGATAAAATTACTTCGGCAGCATTATACATTTAAAGAAATAGCCAATAAGTTAGGTGTTTCAAAGAATACAGTAGATTTTCATGCGAAGAATTTATACGCAAAATTTGAAGTGCATAAAGCTTCTGAGCTATTAGAAAAAGTGGGTGAGTATCTTTAGCCTGCTATTTCCTTATCAAAGACTTCTTTTACCTACACATTTATGTGTTTTTTGGTGTTGTGGGGATATCTAAATTCGCAAATGATAGAATCTAACTCACGGAAAACCACTAATGGAAAGTCATAGAGAGTGGGCGAGAATATAATCTTTGAGCTTATAATGAGCTCGGTGATAAATAAAGCATCTATATGACAGAAAAGAATGCTTATGAAATTAACCAAAATCCTCATTGTAGATGATCATGATATAACCCTTCATGGTCTATCAAAATATATCGAAAAAATAGAAAATACCGAGATTGTTGGAATGGTAAAATCTGGAGAAGAGGCTCTTGATTTGATTCAAGAAAACAAACCAGATATCGTATTTACCGATGTGGATATGCCGGTAATGGATGGCGTGGAACTCCTTAAGCTTATTCGTAAAGATTTTGTAAATATCAAAGTGATAGCTTGTACTATGCACATACAGCTATGGGTGATACAGAAATTATTGCATCATGGTATTAATGGCATCATCTCCAAGCAAAGTTTGAAAATTGATATTGCAAAAGCTGTTGACAGGGCCATAACAGATCACCCTTTTTATTCCTCAGATATCTATGAAGCTGTGATAGAGATAATGAAAAAGCCAGCCGACTATTTCTCAAGATTTGATGAATTAGATTTAACCAAAAGGGAAAAGCAGGTCTTACAGTTGATATCTGATGAGTTAACTTCAGTGGAAATAGCAGAAAAATTATTTTTAAGTCCAAACACCATCGAAAGCCACCGAAAAAACCTCTTCCTCAAGTTTGGAGTGAAAAATGTGGCTGGGCTTATAAAGAAAGCCATGGAGCGGCAGTTGATTGAGTAAAAAAAAGCAAAGGGCAAAGAGCAAAGAGCAAGGGGACTAGGTTTTCTAAATATTCTCCACCATAAAAATCTACCAATATTACCATTTCTCCATCTAGATTCATTTTTTCTTCATTCCTGATCTTCCCACAAAACTCATGGTTTACCGTGAGTGATTAAAATCACGGAAAAGGGGGAGGGAAATGATAAAACAATAAAATATTTTTGACGAACACTGAAAAAGACCAAAGAGTCTATTGTATATAAAAATTAAACGCATTACAGAAATGAACTTCAAAACCAACCAAACCTTTATAGCTAAAGTGATAGCTGTGTTTTTATTATCTGCTTTTTTTGTTGGAGCTTTTGCTCAAAACCCTGCCACTGATATGATTATTCATATCAATACCAATCACTCATCAGGAACCACAATTGAATTGCCATTACACGGTAGCGTTGATGTTACTGTAAATTGGGGGGATGGGAGTAGCGAAACTGTAAATAATAGTGGAAATTTATCACATACATATGCTTTAGATGGAGAATATGCCATTTGGATTAATGGTAGTTTGACCCAGTTTGGAAATGGTTTAGCAGCTTATAATGGGGCTCATTTAATTGAAAGTGTAAGTAGTTTTGGGGATTTGGGATTAACTTCACTATCCGGGGCTTTTTATATGGGAGGCTATGTAGCTACATCTAGTATTGTAAGTGTACCAACTGTATTACCAGATGGTATTACTAATTTGTCTATGGCCTTTTCATATGCTACTCTATTTAATCAGGATATTAGTATGTGGGATGTTAGTGAAGTAACAAATATGGCGTTTATGTTTGAAGGAGCAAGTTCCTTTAATCAGAACCTTAGTTCATGGGTTATTAGTAATGTAACTAATTTTAATAATTTTCTTAATGATGTTACATTATCAGCTGAAAACTATTCAGCCACCTTAAATTCATGGTCACAGCAAAGTGTCCAACAAAATGTAAACTTTCACGGAGGAGACAGTAAATATTCCTGTGGTGAAGCTGAAATTGCCAGACAATCATTAATAGACAACCATGGATGGACAATAACAGATGGAGGTTCAGAAGAAGATTGCACGGAACCTATGGTCATCCACATAAACACCAATCATTCTGATGGAACAACTATGGAGCTTCCGCTGTTTGGTGAAGTTGATGTTACAGTGGATTGGGGAGATGGAACAATAGAAGATATTACAACTTCAGGAAAGGCCTCTCATTCATATGATTCTGAAGGCCAGTATACAGTCAATATTCGTGGAAGTTTGGAGCAATTTGGTGATGGAATTACACCGTATCTTGGTGCTGAAAAAATAGTGTCAGTCGGAAGTTTTGGGGATTTAGGATTAACTTCCTTGAATGGAGCTTTTAGCTTTGCCACAAATCTGAATCAAGTCCCAGCTAATTTGCCAACAAGTATTACTGATTTGTCCAACTTGTTTTTTAATGCTAGTAGCTTTAATGATCCTAATATAATTAGTTGGAATATAAGCAATGTCACAAAAGTATTCAGAATGTTTTATGGCGCTACATTATTCAATCAAAATATACAGAATTGGGATGTAAGTGCAATTGAAGACTTTAGCTATTTATTTAGTTTGTGTGAAAGCTTTAATCAAGATATTAGTGGTTGGGATGTTAGTTCTGTAACAAATATGTATTCTATTTTTCATGGTGCTAGTAGTTTTAATCAAGACATAAGTTCCTGGGATGTTAGTAATGTATGGAATATGAAACATATGCTGACATATTGTTCTTCATTTGATCAGAATTTAAGTACATGGAATATTTCTAATGTAAGTGATTTCACCAATTTTTTAAAAGGGGTAAGCTTATCAACGGAAAATTATGACGCCATCTTAATAAATTGGTCTTTGCAAAATGTAAATCAAAATATAAACTTTCATGGAGGAAACAGTAAATACTCCTGTGGGGAAGCAGAAAATGCCCGACAATCATTAATTGACAATCATGGATGGACAATTACAGATGGAGGTTCAGAAGAAGATTGTCCTGAACCTATGGTTATCCATATCAACACCAATCATTCTGATGGTACAATAATGGAGCTCCCTTTATTTGGGGAAGTAAATGTGACTGTTGATTGGGGAGATGGAACAACGGAAGATATTAATACTGCTGGAAATGCTTCTCATGTTTATGATGAAGAAGGGCAATACGCAATTGGGATTAGTGGTAGTCTGGAACAGTTTGGAAATGGTAGTTCTGGTTATGATGGTGCTCAATTGATCGATAGTGTATCAAGTTGGGGGAACCTGGGCTTGACATCACTGAGTGGAGCTTTTTTTGGAGGACTAACTTATGATAGTTCAGAAAATCTTGTTCTTGTACCATCCTCTATTCCTCAGGGTGTTACAAGTTTGTCTAATATGTTTCGGGGTGCAACATTATTTAACTTCAACATTAGTGATTGGAATGTTAGTTCAGTAACTGATATGTCTAGAATGCTTCAAGATGCAATCTCCTTTAATCAGAATATAGGTTTATGGGATGTAAGTTCAGTTTCAAACATGAGTCGGATGTTTGCAGGTGCTACGTCATTTAATCAAAATATTAATTCTTGGAATGTTAGCTCTGTGACCAACATGGAAGGATTGTTTTCATATGATGAATCATTTAATCAGAACCTGAATTCTTGGGATGTTAGTAACGTGACAAATATGAATTTTTTATTCATAAATGCCGAATTATTTAATGGAAATATCAGCTCATGGGATGTAAGCTCAGTTACAAGCATGAATAATATTTTTGCTGGTGCTTCGTCCTTTAATCAAGATATTGGATTATGGAATATCAGTTCTTTAACAATTATGATGGAGTTATTTCATAATGCTAGTTCCTTTAATCAAGATTTAAGTAATTGGGATGTAAGTAATGTTACATATATGCCCATGCTTTTTAAAGGAGCGTCTTCTTTTATTCAGGATATTTCTGCATGGTGTGTAGAACTGATTAGTGAAGAACCTCTTTATTTTTCTGAAAGTTGCCCATTAGTTCCCGAATACCATCCGAATTGGGGAGCAAACTGCCCTTCAACTTTGGAAGAACAAAAAAACGCCCTAATAGCCCTATACAATGCCACAGATGGTGCTAACTGGACTAACAATGAAAACTGGTTGACAGATGCGCCACTTGAGGATTGGTATGGGGTTGATGTGGATATTGATGGGAATATTGTTAAAGTTGATCTTGCAAATAATAATCTAGTTGGATTTATTCCAAATGAAATTGGGGACTTAACTTTCATAGGATATTTAAATTTATATGAGAATCAATTATCAGGTGTTATCCCAAATGAAGTTGGGGATTTAACTTACCTAGTTTCTTTAAATTTATACACAAATCAATTATCAGGAAATATACCTCCTGAGCTCGGGAATCTTTCAAATCTTCGTAACTTACATTTGTATCATAATTTATTAATAGGAAGTATTCCTCCTGAGCTGGGGGACCTTGTAAATCTTCAATACTTATTTTTGTATGATAATCTATTAACAGGAAGTATCCCTCCTGAGCTGGGGAACCTTGTAAATCTTCAATACTTAGATTTGTATGATAATCAATTAATAGGAAGCATCCCTAGTGAGTTGGGTAGTCTTTCAAATATTAGGGTTTTGGGTCTATCGAGTAATCAGTTAACAGGAAGTATTCCTTTGGAGTTAGAAAGTCTTTCAAATCTTAGGGGTTTGGTTCTGTCAAGCAATCAATTAACAGGAAATATCCCTGCTGAGTTGGCTAATCTTCCTAGTCTTGAAGAATTACATTTAGGTTATAATCAACTAACTGGAAGTATCCCTATTGCCTTTGCTAACCTTTCTAATTTTCAGCAGTTTGAATTAACTGATAATTTATTAGATGCTTATCCTTCTGAACTTAATTCATTAGAATTGAATTGGTCATATGCTTCACAGAATAATTTTACTTTCGAAGATTTACTAAACTTCCCTGATGGTATGGGATATAACCCCCAAAACACCATCCACGCCTACGACACCGCCTACCTCACTGCAGGACAAGAAGGCAACATACAACTAAGCTTCGACAACGATGTAGAAAACTCCACCTATAAATGGTATAAAGAAAACAACCTAATAGGAACTACAACTGAAAACAGTATTACAGTTACCGAAGACAATGCCGGAACTTTCTATTATAACTTAGAAATCACCAATACTGATTTCTCTGGTTTTACTTTGGAAGTGGATTCTGTTGTTGTGATTGTTGAGGAAGATTATAATGATGCTATGGTTATTCATATCAACACCAATCATTCAGCAGGAACCTCAATGGGATTGCCATTATACGGTAGTGTTGATGTTACTGTAAATTGGGGAGATGGAATAACGGAAGATCTTAATACTGCTGGAAATGCTTATCACACTTATGATACTGAAGGGCAATATACAATTGGGATAAGTGGAAGTTTAAATCAGTTTGGGAATACATTGTATTCTTATCCTGGAGCCGATAAAATAACTGAGGTAAGCTCTTGGGGGAACTTGGGTTTAACTTCACTTGAAGGAGCTTTTTGTGGAACAATAACTGATTCTTGTAGTATTGTATCTGTTCCAGAGACTCTTCCTAATGATGTAACCAACCTGAGCTTTATGTTTAGATATGCTTCAAATTTTAATGGAGATTTATCTAATTGGGATATTAGTAATGTAACTGATTTATATGGTATGTTTCAATATTGTCCAAGTTTCAATAATAACATAAGCAATTGGGATGTAAGTAATGTTACAACAATGTCATATATGTTTAATGAGGCAAATTTTTTTAATCAGGACATATCAAACTGGAATACAAGCTCCGTGGAGTTAATGGTTGGGATGTTTATGGATGCAAGTTCTTTTAATCAGAATATAAGTCTTTGGGATGTTAGTTCGGCTCAACATATGCAATTTATGTTTAGTAATGCAACATCTTTTAATCAACCTATAGGTGATTGGGATGTAAGTTCTGTTACATCAATGCAATTTATGTTTTCTGGAGCTACTTCATTTAATAAAAACCTATCAAATTGGTGTGTTGAACAAATTGTAGAAGAACCGACTAGTTTTTCAAACAATTGCCCCTTACTTCCCGAATACCATCCCAATTGGGGCGCAAACTGTCCATCAACAATAGAAGAACAGAAAAATGCATTAATAGCCCTATACAACGCCACCGATGGTGATAACTGGACTGAAAACACTAACTGGCTAAGCGATGAATCATTGGAAGATTGGTATGGCGTGACTACTGATGGGGATGGGAATGTGACCGAAATATCATTAACAGATAATAATATGGTAGGATTCCTACCAGCGGAATTGGAAGAACTCGGGTTTTTAAGCTATTTATGGTTGCCTGTTAATAGTATCTCAGGAAGTATTCCAGTTGAAATGGGAAATCTTTTAAATCTGGAAGTACTTAGCTTGACCAATAATGAAATAAGTGGAAATATTCCAGCTGAAATAGGAAACCTCTTACAATTAAAAACCCTTGGATTGGATTTTAATCAGTTAGATGGTACAATCCCATCCGAATTAGTTAACTTGACAAACCTGGAGAATCTTTATCTAAATAATAATAATCTGGAAGGTAATCTCCCAGTAAATATTGGAAATCTAATCAGTTTGCAGAAGTTAAGACTTAGTGATAATCAACTTCTTTCAGGAACTATTCCGGAAAGCCTCTGGGACTTAACAAATTTAAACACCTTAAAACTAGATGACAATGCATTTAGCGGAACATTGAGTAGTGACATAGAAAACTTATCTAATCTAAATGTATTATGGCTGAATGGCAATGCATTCAGTGGAGAGCTTCCATCTGAACTTGGTAATTTAACAGGACTAACAGACCTAAGTCTGAAATTTAACCAGTTTACAGGTGGTATCCCAATGAGCTTGAATTTATTAGAAAATTTAATCACAGCTAATTTTAGCTATAATCAATTTTCTATCGTTTCAGATTCGCTTTTTGAAAATACAAACAGCTTGACTTGGTTAAGTGTGAAATTGAATACTTTTACTTATGAAGATTTAACGAAGTTACCCTTAAGCGTATTGGATTACGATCCTCAAAGAATCATTTATGCATTCGATACAGCTTATCTTACAGCAGGAACCGAAGGAACCATCCAACTAGATTTTGATAATACTGTAGAAAACAGTACCTACAATTGGTATAAAGAAGGAAACCTAGTTGGAACCACAACTGAAAACAGTATTTCAGTGACAGAAGACAATGCCGGAACTTTTTATTATAATTTAGAAATTACCAATACAGATTTTCCAGGTTTTACTTTGGAAGTGGATTCTGTAGTGGTGATTGTGGAGGAGAATAGCACTGCTTCTGGCTTAGTTGCGCACTACCCCTTCAATGGCAATGCCAACGATGAAAGCGGAAATGGGAATGATGGAATCGTAAATGGAGCAACTTTAACGTCTGATAGGTTTGGTAATGCTAATAAAGCTTATAGTTTTGATGGATTAAGTAATTATATAGAAGTGCCAAATATTTCTGTTTTGAATGGAGCTTTGGAACTGTCTATAAGTTTATGGGTTAAAGTAGTTGGCTTTAATAATAATACTAATTGTACTGTAGGTTGTGCTCAATATTTTATTTCAAGAGGGCATGACTTATCGAATGGAGCTATTACACTTGGTATAAGTCAAGGAACCAATAATATTTTTTATTGGGGATTAAATGGTTCAAATGGCACTTCTGAACCTTCACCGACAGAATCTATACCTCAGAATAATTGGCATCATATGGTAGCAACTTATGATGGTGCTATAATTAAGTTATTTATTGATAATTCTCTTGTTGATTCAAATAATTATTCTACACCAATAGGTGCTTCAACAGCTTCTATATTATTCGGTCGTCATTTGTCATCTTCTTATCCATATTATGTAAATGGCAAAATGGATGACATTAGCATTTACAACCGCACCTTAAACCAAGCAGAAATAGATAGCCTTTATCATATAGGAAATTGGGATATGCCCAATATCTTATATGTATCCCAAACAGGCTCCGGCACCAAAAACGGCTCCTCCTGGCAAAACGCCATGGATTCCACAAAAGTACAATATGCCATCAATCAACAAAAAGACAATGAAGGTGGACAGGTATGGATAGCCCAAGGAATTTATCATCCTACCGATACTATTTATGGAACTCAAACCTCAGGATTAACAGGTCAAGATAGTCTTAGAATGCGTGGGTTTAGCTTCCATAGTAAAGTAGAAGTTTATGGAGGATTTTTAGGAAATGAGACTTCTATAGAAGAGCGTGATATAGAAAACAACAAAACCATTTTAAGTGGTGATTTTAATAGAAATGATGAATGGTTGGACGAGTGGGCAGAAGGACTTAGCCAAGGAAATCTGCTCGATGCATTGCAAATAGCTTTGCCCGATACCGCACTGCTACCCGATACCTTATTAATGAGCGAAAATGCCATGCATGTGGGCTTTATTCCTCCCGGAACCGATTCCACTTGTATACTCAATGGACTCGTTTTTGCCAATGGCTATGCCCGTTTGGGAACCCAGGATATTAATGGTGGAGGATTATTCTCTAGCGAAACCTCCTCTCCAACAGTGGACTACTGTGTCTTTGTTGGAAACCTTGCTGCAGATGGTGGCGGTGCATTTGTTTACGATGGAACGTTTACAAATTGTGAATTTAGCAATAATGCTACTTTTAGAATCGAAGAAGAACTCAATCCATTGGATGGTTATGGTGCCGGACTCTATTCTGCAGGTGGTCAGTATGATGATTGTTTATTTAGCTCTAATAAATCTATCTCCTATGGTGGTGGTATATATGGAACTGCCGGAACATTCAATAATTGTGAAATTGTATTCAATAGAATTGTCACAAAAGGACAAGGAGTAGGTGTTTGTGTTGATGGAGGAGCCGAGTTTTATAACTGCGAAATTGCATTTAATGTAGCACCTATAACTGGAAATACCTTGGGTGGTGGTGTTATGGCTCATAATCAAGGATATTTTTATAATTGTTCTGTGCACGATAATGCTGCAAGTTTAGATGTAAATGGTAGTGGTGGCGGAATGCTACTATGGGAATGGGGAAAAGCTGTAAATTGTAAAATATTTAATAATAAGGCAAAATATGGAGGAGGAGCTTCCTCAGGTTTGGCAGGATATTTCATAGGTTGTGCTATTTATAATAATGAAGCAGAACGAGGAGGTGGATTTTATGCCAATGCAAATGGCTTTGTTACCAATAGTACCATTGTTAATAATAAAACTACAAGTGATGCCGGAGGGATATTAATAAATTCCTCAGGTTTAATTAAAAACACTTTGTTATGGAACAACATTACTGCTGATACTTCAAACCAGATTAAAACCTATAACACTTTTGGTAACGAACCATATATTAATCATTGTGCCATTCAAGACACCTCTTATGGCGATTTCAATATGAATAATAGTTTCTATATTCATTCAAATAATATTGGAAATGAAAATAATGAAGAATATTCAGCCTTCTTAAACCCAATTAGTTTTATTGGTCTTGCTCAAACTGAAGAACAATATCAGGAGTTATTAAATGCTGATTTTAGTATTTCTAGCTTATCTTCTTGTATTAACGCTGGAACTTCAGATAATCAGGTTTCAGATGTGGATCTAAATGGAAATCCAAGAACAGTTCAAGATACTTTGGATATTGGGGCTTGTGAATATCAAAATCAACAAGATGGAAATCTAATAAATGGTTATGCCTATATTGACGGAGCAGATAACCACAACAATATCAGGATCATTTTGGAACAGCTAAATATTGGAAGCGAAATTGATACTGTTTATACCAATGTTGATGGTTATTATGAATATTATGGAGAATCAGATACTTATAATCTTTATTTTATAAAAGAGTGTGGTTCTACTCCAGATACGATTTATTCACAGTCTTGTTTTAATCCGGTGAATACTTTGGAGGATATTACGCTTTTCCCAACTCTAAGTGGGGAGATTTCTGGTACTCTTGCTGCTGGTACTTATTATATTGGTTGTGATATCGCAGTCGACACAAGTGAAACTCTTATTATAGATGCAGGTGCAGAATTATATTTCTTCAATCAGGCAAAGTTGCTTGTATATGGTTCTCTTAATATTGTAGGAAACGAATTGGATAGCGTATTATTAACATCCTATCTCGATGACAGTTGGCATGGGGTAAAGATTTTCAATACCAATACCGATACAGTTGATATTCAATATTGTGAAATAAAGTATAGTCGAGCGAGAGCATTCGAATGTAACAGAGTCATTAATATTGAAAGTTCTACTATTAATAATAATAGCGTAGCTGATATTAAAGATGGATTAAACGATGCCAATAGTGCCGCAGGTTATTTTACAAAAAGCACAAGTATTAGAAATTGTATTATTCGAAATAATAATTCACCAGAAAATCTAATTGAAACGGCTTACAATTCGAAAAAAATAATCTTCGAAAATAATAAAGTATTCGATAATAACACAGAAATAATATTACAGATTGGTGGTAACCAGTATGATGACTTGACAAGCTCATTGGTTTCAAATAATTTGTTCTATTCTAACTTTGAACCATCTGGGTACAACTCTAGTTGGGAAAGCATTATTCTGGTTGACTTTAATAGAAAATGCTATATAACAAATAATATTTTTTATAATAATGTTCACAGGAGAAATATTCATCAAAGAGGAGATTCTTATATCTATAATAACATTTTCCAACTTGGAGTAAACTCTATTAATAGTGAATGTAACATTGAGTCCTTTGGAGGTACATTAGAAGTTGGTAATAATCTATTGAATCATGATATTCAGAATTTTATTAATGTTGAAATCGACGGATTAGGTTCGTTGGTAATTGTAAATGACAATGGAGATAGCACAGATGTTTATGGTAATTTATATCAAGAACCACAATTTGTTGATGCTGTTAGTGATAATTTTTATTTACTAGAATCTAGTCCATGTATTGATGCGGGTGATAACACCAAGGTAATGACTGCAACAGATTTCGATGGAGAGCAAAGAGTCCAAGATGGAAATGGAGATGGAAATGCTGTTGTGGATATGGGACCTTATGAGGGTGGCGAAGAAAGTAACGATGCCATGGTCATTCACATAAACACCAATCACTCCGATGGAACAATAATGGAGCTTCCTCTGTTTGGCGAAGTAGATGTAACTGTTAATTGGGGGGATGGAACAATTGAAGATTTTACTTCTGAAGGATTAAAGAGTCATATATACGCAGAAGAAAATCAATTTTCTATCTCTATTTCAGGTAGTTTAGAGCAGTTTGGGAATGCAAATATTCCCTATTCAGGAGTTGATAAAATTGATAGTGTGAGTAGTTTTGGTTCAATAGGTTTGTTATCGCTAAGAGGTGCATTTAATGGTGCATCTAATTTGATTTCTGTCCCATCTGCTATACCTAACGGAGTAACTAGCATGGAATTTATGTTTTATTCAGCAAGTAGTTTTAATGCAGATATTAATTCCTGGGATGTAAGTAGTGTTACCAATATGCAAACTATGTTTTATAATGCAACTAGTTTCAATCAAGATATCAATAGTTGGGATGTAAGTAATGTAATTCTAATGAATAATATGTTTTCTGGTGCAAGCAGTTTCAATCAAAATATAGGTAGTTGGAATGTAAGTAATGTTACCAATATGGAGGCTATGTTTTCAGGAGCTAGTAGTTTTAATCAAGATATTGGTAGTTGGGATGTAGGTAATGTAATTATTATGAATCAGATGTTTCGCCATGCAAGCAGTTTCAATCAAAATATAGGTAGTTGGAATGTAAGTAGTGTTACTAATATGAGTTCTATGTTTAACACTGCCACCAGTTTTAATCAAGATATTGGTATTTGGAATGTAAGTAGTGCTGCCAAAATGAGTTTTATGTTTTTTGGTGCAAGCAGTTTTAATCAAGATATTGGTAGTTGGGATGTAAGTAGTGTAACTCTAATGAATAGTATGTTTCACTATGCAAGCAGTTTCAGTCAAGATATAAGTAGTTGGGATGTAAGTAGTGTTATTAATATGGAAAATATGCTTCGTTCGGTAATTAGTTTTAATCAAGATATTAATAATTGGGATGTGAGCAGTGTTACTAATATGAATGGCATGTTTAACGGTGCAATCAGTTTCAATCAAGATATAGGTAGTTGGGATGTAAGTAATGTTGAAACCATGTCAACCATGTTTAAAGATATCACCCTCTCAACCGAAAACTACAACACAATACTAGCAAGCTGGTCACAACAAGATGTTCAGGAAAATGTTCCATTCCATGGGGGAAATAGCCGATACTCTTGTGGTTTACCTAAAGTAGCAAGACAATCTTTAATTGATAACCACGGTTGGAACATAACAGATGGAGGAGTTGAAGAAGAATGTGGAGAACCAATGGTCATCCATATTAATACCAATCATTCCGATGGCACATTGTTTTATTTGCCCTTTACAGGGAATGTAGATGTAAATATTGAATGGGGAGATGGGCATAATGAGATTATTCAGGAAGAAGGTTATGTAGCCCATACATATGATATTGAAGGGCAATATGAGATTTTAATATATGGAGAGCTATATCAATTTGGTATGGGAATGACTAATGTTCCATATTTGGATAAAATTGACAGTGTTAGTAGTTTCGGAAATATTGGACTGAACTCTTTAAGCGGAGCCTTTTTAGGAGCTTCTAACTTGGTTTCTGTTCCTGATTCATTACCCCAAGGTATTGTCAATTTAAGTTGTACATTTAAGGGAGCCAGTAAGTTTAATCAAGATTTAAGTGGGTGGAATGTTAGTGAGGTTACAGATATGGCAATGATGTTTCATTGGGCCCTACTATTTGATAAAGATCTAAACTCATGGGATGTAAGTAACGTAACAAATATGGAGCAAATGTTTTATTACGCTACTAATTTCAATAGTAATATCGAAAATTGGGATGTTGGAAATGTTACTAATATGGCAGGTTTGTTCGCGGAAAACACAGTGTTTAATCAAGATATTAGTGATTGGAATGTCGGAAATGTATCTACCATGGAAGCGATGTTTGCCGAAGCGGAGAGCTTTAACCAACCTATAGGAACATGGAATGTTAGTAATGTTCTGAATATGAGTATTATGTTTGGTTTGGCAGCAAGCTTTAATCAAAATTTAAATGATTGGGATGTTAGTAATGTAGAAAACATGAGTGGAATGTTTTCAGGAGCCTCAAGTTTTGATAATGATATAACCTCGTGGGATGTTAGTTCAGTTACAAATATGGTGGAAATGTTTATGGAAGCCAGTTCTTTTAACCAAGACATTGGTGCATGGGATGTTGGTGAAGTAAGAAATATGGAATTTATGTTTTTTAATTCAATATATTTTAATCAGGATCTTAGTAATTGGAGTATAGGGAATGTTGAATCAATTGGGGGCATATTCGAAAATGTGACGCTTTCCACAGAAAACTACAACGCGATACTAACAAGTTGGTCAGCTCAAGATGTACAAGATAATCTTGATTTCCATGGAGGAAACAGTATGTACTCCTGTGGTATTCCAGCAGAAGCTCGTCAATCATTAATTGACAATCATGGTTGGAGTATCACGGATGGTGGAATGGGTGATAATGCTGTTTCTTTCAACTATAATACTACAGATGTTTTATGCTTTGGAGAAGCCAGTGGAGAAATCGAAATAACAGCCATAGGAGGAGTCTTACCTTATGAGTATTCCATTGACAATGGAATATCATATCAGACATCAAATATCTTCACAGGCTTATTGGCTAGTGATTATGAAGTGATGGTAAAAGATGCCAACCAATGTGAGTCTATGAGCACGGTGAGTATTTTAGAACCATCCTCAGCTTTAAGTTTCACAGCAAATACAACTGATGTCCTTTGTTTTGAAGAAGCCACAGGAGCCATAGAAATCACCCCAACAGGCGGAACAGCAAACTACGAATACAGCATCGATAATGGAGGAAGTTTCCAAGCGGAAAATAGCTTCGAAAATCTAACCGCTGGAGATTATGAAATTGTAGTTCGAGACGCCAATAATTGCGAGACAAGTGAAACAGTAAACATCAATCAACCAGATGCAGAACTAAGTTTCACAACAACTCTAACAGATGTACTTTGCTATGGAAACGCAACAGGAGCCATAGAAATCACTGCAACAGGCGGAACAGCAAACTATGAATTCAGTATCGATAATGGAGGAAGTTTCCAAGCGGAAAATAGCTTTGATAACTTGTTAGCTGGTGAGTATGAAATTATAGTTCGAGATGCCAATAATTGCGAAACAAGTGAAACCATCAGCATCAATCAACCCGATGCAGAATTAAGTTTCACAACAACCCTAAGCGATGTGCTTTGTTACGGCAACGCCACAGGAGCCATAGAAATCACAGCTACAGGCGGAACAGCAAACTATGAATACAGCATCGATAATGGAGGAAGTTTCCAAACGGAAAATACTTTCGAAAACCTATTAGCTGGAGATTATCAAATTGTAGTTCGTGACGCAAATAATTGCGAGACAAGCGAAACTATCAGCATTAGTCAACCTGATGCAGAACTAAGTTTCACAACAACCCTAACAGATGTGCTTTGCTATGGCAACGCCACAGGAGCCATAGAAATTACAGCCACAGGCGGAACTACAGACTACGAATACAGCATTGATAATGGAGGAAGTTTCCAAGCGGGAAATAGCTTCGAAAACCTATTAGCTGGTGAGTATGAAATTATAGTTCGAGATGCCAATAATTGCGAGACAAGTGAAACGGTAAACATCAGTCAACCAGATGCAGAATTAAGTTTCACCACCACCCTAAGCGATGTGCTTTGTTATGGCAACGCCACAGGAGCCATAGAAATCACAGCCACAGGCGGAACAGCAAACTATGAATACAGCATCGATAATGGAGGAAGTTTCCAAACGGAAAATAGCTTTGATAACTTGTTAGCTGGTGAGTATGAAATTATAGTTCGAGATGCCAATAATTGCGAGACAAGTGAAATGGTAAACATCAGTCAACCAGATGCAGAATTAAGTTTCACCACCACCCTAACTGATGTGCTTTGCTACGGCAACGCAACAGGAGCCATAGAAATCGAAGCAATTGGAGGAACAGCAAACTACGAATACAGCATCGATAATGGAGGAAGTTTCCAAGCGGAAAATAGCTTCGAAAATCTGATGGCTGGAGATTATGAAATTATAGTTCGAGATGCCAATAATTGTGAAACAAGTGAAACTATCAACATCAGTCAACCAGAAGCAGAACTCAGTTTCACCACAATGCTAACCGATGTCCTTTGCTACGGAAACGCAACCGGAGCCATAGAAATCACCGCAACAGGCGGAACAACAAACTATGAATACAGCATCGATAATGGAGGAAGTTTCCAAACGGAAAACAGCTTCGAAAATCTAATGGCTGGTGATTATGATATAGTTGTTCGAGACGCTAATAATTGCGAAACAAGTGAAACAGTAAACATCAGTCAACCAGATGCAGAATTAAGTTTCACCACCACCCTAACTGATGTGCTTTGCTACGACAACGCAACAGGAGCCATAGAAATCACCCCAACAGGAGGAACAGCAAACTATGAATACAGCATCGATAATGGAGGAAGTTTTCAAGCGGATAATACTTTCGAAAACCTATTAGCTGGTGATTATGAAATAATAGTTCGTGACGCCAATAATTGCGAAACAAGTGAAACCATCAGCATCAATCAACCAGATGCAGAACTCAGTTTCACAACAACCCTAACAGTTGTCCTTTGCCACGGTAATGCCACAGGAGCCATAGAAATTACGGCAATAGGCGGAACAACAAACTATGAATACAGCATCGATAATGGAGGAAGTTTCCAAACAGAAAATAGCTTCGAAAATCTAATAGCTGGGGAATATGAAATTATAGTTCGTGACGCCAATAATTGTGAAACAAGTGAAACAGTAAACATCAGCCAACCTGATGCAGAATTGAGTTTCACAACAACAATAACAGATGTGCTTTGTTATGGAGAAGCCACAGGAGGAATTGAAATCACAGCCACCGGAGGAGTCACAGATTATGAATATTCCATCGACAATGGAATCACTTTCCAAGCTTCAAATATTTTCACAGGATTATTAGCTGGCGATTATGAAGTCATGGTAAAAGATGCCAACCAATGTGAGTCAATGAGTATGGTGAGCATTTCAGAGCCATCCTCAGCTTTAAGTTTTACAACAACAATAACAGATGTCCTTTGTTTTGGAGAAGCCACCGGAGGAATTGAAATCACAGCTTCTGGAGGAGTCCCAACTTATGAATACTCCATCGACAATGGAATCACTTTCCAAGCTTCAAATATCTTTACTGACTTAATCGCAGGAGATTATGAGGTGATGGTAAAAGATGCTAATACTTGTGAATCTACGAGCATAGTGAGTATATCTCAGCCAGATGAATTAGCTATTTCTGCTGATTTAGTTCATATTGCTTGCTTTGGTGGGAACGATGGGGAAATACTGATTTCTGCAAACGGTGGAGCAGAGGAATATCTATACTCCATAAATAATGGACTGGATTATCAAAGCTCAGCTGTTTTTACAAACTTAATAGCTGGTGAATATTATATTCGAGTTCAAGATGCCAATGCATGTGAGGCTAGCTCTATTGAAGTACTCACAGAACCTGCTTCCTTGCCAAATGTTTCTTTTTCAGGTTTGGATAGTCATTATTGCTCCTATGATGAGCCCATCGTCCTGATCGGTAATCAGGCTCCAATGGGAAGCTTCGAAGGTGAAGGTATAACAGATAATGGTGATGGAACGGCAGTGTTTAGTCCAGAATTGGCTGGCACAGGAAATCATGAAATTATATATTATTATACAAGTCCCGAGTCTTGTTATAATTTTGAGATGCAAAATACTAATGTTTCTTCTCCAACGGTAGTTTCTATAGAAGGTCTTAGTGAACAATATTGTTTGAGCACAAATGATATTCTAATTACCGGAAGTGAAGCTCCTTTAGGTGAATTTAGTGGTGTTGGTGTTTTGGATAATGGAGATGGAACGGCATGGTTTAGTCCTTCCACTGTTGGTGTTGGAGCAGAACATATCATCATTTATCAATTTACGAATGCAGATGGATGTTTTTCAGAGGTCGAAGTTCAAACACAGGTTCTTGAGGATCCTATTGCCATACAGTCGGGTTTGTTAGCTCAGTATTGTATTGATTCCGATGATGTGATCATAACATCGAATGATCCTCAAGGAAATTTCTCGGGCCCTGGTATTATTGACCATAATAATGGAACAGCTACTTTCAGCCCTGCATTAGCAGGTGTAGGAGGTCCTTTCGAGATTGAATATGTATTGACCAATGATATTGGTTGTCAGGCAGAGGATATACAAGAAGTCACCATTTATGATTATGTAGAGATTAGTTTTGCAGGTCTAGATGACTTTTATTGTTCAAATGCTAATAGTGCTATCATAACGGGTAGTGAGGCTCCATTTGGTTATTTTATGGGTTCTGGTGTGCTTGACCATGGAGATGGAACGGCAGAGCTTAATCTTTCTAGTCTGCCAGTTGGTGGCCCCTACGATTTGGCATATTATTATGCAGAAGCAGGGGGGTGTTTGAGTGAATATCATCAGGAGTTTACGGTTGTTGAGGCAGAGAGTATTGATTTTTCTGGTCTTGAGATGTCGTATTGTTTTGCAGATGAAAGCCATCAATTAATAGGCAGCCATGCTCCTGAATGCTATTTTGAAGGGAATGGAATAGAGCAGCAATCTGATGGCCATGCTTGGTATAATCCTAGCTTAGTGGTAGCTGGACAAGAGGATACCATCACTTACTTTTACGAAAATGAGAACCTATGTTTGAGTAATACTTCACATATTACTTTAGTGAAAGAAAATCCAGTTGCTGATTTTGAGTTTGCTTTATATCAGTGTAATGATGAAGCAGTATTTATGGATCAGTCTTATTCTGCCAATGGTGAAATTGTTTCCTGGAACTGGAACTTTGGGGATATCTACAGTGGGGCATTTAATAGCTCCAATTTGCAAAACCCAGTGCATGAGTTTGTGACGAATTATTCCACATTTAATGTTCATTTAGAAGTGGAGGATGAAACAGGATGTTATGGCGATATTATAAAGCCATTAATTCCATACTCTGGCGTTACCATTAAAGGAAATGTATCTAAAACCAATGGTGAGCCTATTGAAAATGGTTATGTAGCCGCTTTCTATTTGTCAGATGGAGTTTTATCTGTTTTTGCTGACTTGACCCCAATACAAGAAAATGGAGATTATGAGTTTGTAGGAATGTCTTCTTGTGTGGAATATTTGATACATGCCATACCTAATAAATTCGATTATCCATTTGTATTTCCTCGTTGGTATGATGATGCTTTTTATTGGACGGATGCAACAGTTGTTTCGGCTTCTTTAGGAAATGAAGTTATAGAGCATGTTGATTTTAGTTTAGTAGATCATAATCCAATACCCAATGGTCCTTCAAGTTTAAGTGGAGGCGTATATTACCTCAATTCTAAAGGAGAGCCGGTGAAGAATGTAGATGTCATACTTGAATTTGATGCTGCTGATGATAAAATAAGTGATGTGAGCAGCTTTGAAATATCTGATGAGGAAGGGCAGTGGAAGTTTGATAATCTACCTAATGGTAATTTTAAGGTAAAAGTGGATATGCCTGGTTTAAGAATGGATTCTGTATATCAGGTAAGTATCAGTACTTCGGAAACTCATATTACTGACCTGAACTATTATGTGGATACCTTAAGTGGGATTTATATAATCTTCACAGGCATAGAGGAGCTTAATCAACAAGCTTTTGGTCAAATAGATATTTACCCCAACCCAAATGAAGGTCATTTTAGTTTAGCCGTGAGTAAGACAGCTGGACAAGTGGAGATAGAAGAGATTGAAATTTGGGATTTAGAAGGTCGATTTATAAGAAGGATTTCTGCAAATTATAAAGGTCTTCAATATGAAGCTGAACTTGATTTCACCGAACTGCAATCCGGAGTGTATCTGTTAAAGCTAAAGAATGGAGAGGAGATAGGCTTGAGGAAGTTTGTCATACAGAAATAGTGTTATGGTCGAATTTAATTTTTTAAAGATTTCTAAAGTCTATTATAAGGTTTCTTTAGTGAATTGAAATATCATGGTAAACCGTGATGAATTATTCGGCTGAAATATTTAACTTTGTAATCCTTTAATTAATGTGCAATTATAATGTTGCTAAGGGAAAAGATGAGTGTGGACTGAGGAAGTTCATTGTATCATATAAACTTGCAAAGGTTTATACATGCGACAGTAAAAAGCTTGGGTGAGATCCAAGCTTTTTTGTTATCTCAATAATGTATCTAAGACTGAAAACTCACGGTAAACCCTGAGAGAAGGAAATCACGGTAAAGGGGGAGTGCCATTATTTTTATTGGGTTTACATTTGTTATTGAACTATTAAAATATAATGATTATGGCGCTCACTATTATATATTTGTTAAATAGAACTTTAGGAAGGGCCATGGAAGGGTACAATGTTCAGCTTCTATGGCTTTGTGAAGGCGATAAGCCTATTGTATTTGAGTCCTACTCTAATCATTTAGGGCAAGCTATCGTTTCGCATCCATTCCATGGAAAGGTTAAGATTCTAGTCGATGGTGAAGATTATGGATTTATGGAAACCCCAGGAGTGCATACTGTTATTATGGAAGAATAATTGTTTGAATTGTTTTATGCAAATGAAAAAATAGTAAATTGTATTCCCTAAATAAAACGAATCATGCATCCTCTGATTAAGTATATTCTTCTGGTTTGTATTGGCTTACAAAGTATATTTTTATATGCTCAGGAGGCACAGTATTTCCGTGAAGGTTATACCGTTAAAAAAGATTTGTACTCAAAGTTTGATAATTATACTACGGAGGATGGTTTGATTAGTGAAGATGTAAAATTAATACTGCAAGATAAACAGGGTTATATGTGGTTTGGCACATCTGAAGGACTTAGTAAATACGATGGTTATGATTTCACCAATTATCAAAATAATCCTAATGACAGCTCTTCTATATCTGACAATTTTATCACAGCTATTGAAGAAGATATTTATGGTGATTTATGGATAGGAACTAAAAATGGACTGAATAAACTCAACCGATCTGAAGGGTCTTTTTATAGATTTTATGCAGAGACTGGAGAGAAAAATGCTTTGCAAAATAACTATATCAGTGATTTGTTATCAGACTCCTCAGGAGTTTTGTGGATAGATACTTATGAGGGCTATCTTCACAAATTTAATATAGAGGATTCTACTCTTAAGTTTTACAAGCATCCTCCATCTCAAAATGACATTTATTTTATACATAGGTTATTCAGAGATGGAAATAAGATTTGGGTTTGTTATAAAAATAAAACCCAGATTTTTTATATTAAAGAAGAGAAGTTTGAATTATTTGAAGATCGGGATATTAAGTTGGTTAATATGGGGAATAATAGTTGGTTTCATTCTTATTCATCTGTTTTAAAGGATAATAACGGGACTTATTATATCGGAAATGTCCATAGTAAAACGCTTATTTATGAACCCCAAAAACAAATATTAAGAAATTTGCCGTTTGCATCTATATATTATATGCTAAAGGGTACGAATAATCAAATATGGTTGGGAGGCTATACTCTTGGCCTAGTTCAGTATGATATTAGTAAAAACAAATTCACCCAATATAAGCATACTGATGATAATCCATATTCAATCGCGGATAAAAGAGTATGGGATATCCTAGAAGACAAAAGAGGAAATATTTGGATAGCGACTCCCTCAGGGGTCTCTAAATTAAGCCCACAAAAACAGGCCTTTCAACACATTAGGCATATTAGTAATGTTGAGGCATCCATCATTGATAATGATGTAAAAGATGTGATTCAAACTAATGACAGTAATATTTGGGTTGCTACTTCTAATGGTATTAGTGTTTTGAATAAGAACAAGAATAGTGTTAAAACATATCGACATGATCCCCAAAACAAAGAAGGTTTACTAAATGATAAAATTAAATGTCTGTATCAGGATAAGGAGGAGACGATCTGGATAGGTGGTTGGACAGGTCAGGGGATGGATTTTTTAAGGAACGGTGAAGAAGAATTCAAGCACTACTCCATCTCGGAAAAAAAATTCAATGGATATGATTGGTATGTCGATTTTGCAGAAGCAAATGATGAGCTCTTTGTAGGCTTTTTTGGAGCAACATCACTTGCGAAATTTGACAGGAATAGTTTAGAGTTATATGATTCCTTTAATAAAATTGGAATTAACACTAAAACGGATGTGCCAATTATTCAATCGTATAAAAATTATCTTTTTTCTCTAAATTTCGCCTTTCTCAATTTTGACAAAAATAAGCATGGGGCATATAGAGACCTTAATGTTAATAAGAATATGTTAAATGCAAATTCGGTGCATTTTAAGACAATTAATCTAGATAAAACGGAAAGACCAAATGGATATGAGATTATCAATGGAAATTTATTTGCATATACTAATTTCAACCTTTGGACCTTTGATGACATTAATGAGACCTTTACTAAAAACTTAAGAATAAATCAGGAAGTTAACAGCATTGAAAAAGCAAAAGAGGAGGACTGTATTTGGTTAGCCAATGAAAACAGACTGAAAAAGGTTAAGTTAGGACTTCAAGATCGTGAACTTAAAAGTATCAACCTTCCTTCAGAGATTACCGATTTATATTCATCTGATGATACTATTTATATTGGAACACAAAAGGGTCTGTATTTTGTAGCAGAATCAAAACTACAGAATTACAATGATCTTGTTCAGATAAAGGGGTTTGAGTCCACGAAAATTAATGAGATTATTATCAATAAAAATCGCTTAATCCATGTCTCCTCAGATAATGGTTTGTATATTTTGAATCAAAACAAAACCATAAAGAATTACCTAACAGCTGAGAATTCTGAACTCTCAAATGTAATTATTCACGATATTTTCATAGATAAGCAGCAAAATTTTTGGATTGGAACACAAGAGGGGCTTAATTTGTATGATGAGGAAGGTGGTAATTTTCAATCATGGTTTCATGATGAAATGGATCCCCATTCAATTTCAGGTAATACCATCTATTCCATAACGGAAAGAGATGATGGCTTATATCTGGGAACAAACTGCGGTTATAGTATATTCAATCTAAAATCAAATTCCTTTATCAGAAAATTTTCTGCCGATGAGAATAGTGTCCAGACTAGCTTAACCACTTGCTTGTTATCAGATTCCAAAGACAATATTTGGATTGGAAATGGGTCAAATGGGTATAGCGTTGACTATCTAAATACCGCAACAAATACGATTAAACACTATCATGATTTACCCTACGATTCTGCTTCCTACAAAGGGAAGGAAGCCAATTTTGTTTTTGAAGATAGCCAAAATAATATATGGATAGGTACAGATAAAGGTTTGAATAAATTCGATAGAAAAACAGAGACATTTAAATTGTTTTCTAAAGAAAATGGTATGCCTACTTCAGAAGTACTGGCGATGGAAGAAGATGATAAAGGGGTTTATTGGTTAGGCTCGAATGAGGGTCTTATAAAATTTAATGAGGAAGCTAATTCATTCAAACAATTCAGAACAAGGGATGGTATATCATCCAATACTTATAGCCAAAAGGCATCGGCTAAATTATATTCAGGGGAGTTGGTCTTTGGTTCCAGAAAAGGACTCACTGTCTTCCACCCCGATAGCATATATCCAAGCCCAATCTTGCCCAATCCTGTATTATCAAAGATGTATGTTTTCGATAGCTTAGCATTCGATGATTTATCAAATATCTCTGATGTGAAGCTTAGTGATGAACAAAATAACTTCACCATAGAGTTTTCAGTTTTAGATTATATCAATCCAGCAAAAAATGAATACTCCTATCGGTTGAAGGGGTATGATAAAGATTGGA
Source organism: Lentimicrobium sp. L6 (assembly GCF_013166655.1). NCBI lineage: Bacteria > Pseudomonadati > Bacteroidota > Bacteroidia > Bacteroidales > Lentimicrobiaceae > Lentimicrobium > Lentimicrobium sp. L6. The sequence continues at coordinate 27,868 of NZ_JABKCA010000005.1, read as the reverse complement.
TAACTACCTCTTATACCAATAGAAAAGCAAAATATACTGACTTGCCCTATGGTAAGTATACTTTTCAATTATTGGCTAGCAATCAGGATGGTTTATGGACAGAGAAGCCTATTGAACTCGAAATAAGAATTATCCCTCCATTGTATAAAACCACAATAGCCTATGTTTTTTATATTTTAGTATTTATATTGAGTTCCTTCCTCTATGGAAACTTTAGGATAAGAAGAATAAAGAAGCATAATAAACAATTGGAGGAAACTATTCAATTAAGAACGGAAGAAATTGTCTCTCAAAGTGAGGCTTTAGGTGAGCAAAAAATAAGTGAATTCATTAAAGAAAGTAAACTAGAAATTGCTCAGCAAAGAATGATTGTGCAAGAAGAGGAGAGAAGACGGATTTCTCGTGAACTACATGATGGCGTTGGTGGCCATCTTACGGGGATTAAATTGTTTTTAGAGAATATTCAAGAAGAGGAGGAGTCTCACGATTTAAACCTTCTTTTGGAGGATGTAAAACGACTTTATCAGGAAGTCAGGAATCTTTCCCACGATTTATTGCCGCCTGAGTTTGAAGAAACATCTGTAAAGGAAGTACTCAAGGTTTATGTGGAGCAATATATGTTGCGTACAAATGTAGATATCGTTTTGTCTTTCCATCCCAAAAACCAGTGGGATAAAGTAGAACAGGTAGCTCAAGTCGATATTTATAGAACAATACAAGAACTATTGCAAAATGCCATAAAACATGCCGATGCTAGCGAAATTGAAATTGAAGTCACACGTCATGAAGATTATATTGGAATAATGGTAGAGGATAATGGTTCGGGAATGGATGTAAAGGCAGAGCATAATGGTAGTGGTTTGAGAAACCTGAGAAAAAGATTAGAATTACTCGGAGGGAAGGTTTTTATCGATAGCAAATTAAAAAGAGGTACTATTGTGAATATTGAAATTCCTAATGTGTTTCATGAGGATGAAATTGAGAATTCATACCCGCTTTTGTCTAAATCATAAATTCTAAAAAATGTTTTATCTACGATATCAAAACTTGCATTAGAATAAGTAAATAATCACTACTATTAAGTTTCCTTTGTACTATGAGGTAGGCTCTAGTTTTTTATAAAATGAGTCTAAGTTGTAGATTTAACCATTTAATAAGCTATTGAAATAAACTCTGTTTATCCTAGCTTTTTCCTAATTTAGCCGTTTCAAATACGAACAATATGGAATCCATCAGAGAAATATATAAAGTAGGAAAAGGACCATCGAGTAGCCATACTATGGGGCCTCGAAAAGCAGCTATTGCATTTTTATCAAAAAACGAAAAGTATTCAAGTTTTAAGGTGACTCTTTTTGGAAGTTTGGCATTAACTGGTAAAGGCCATTTAACTGATCAAGCCATTGAGGAGGTTTTTGAAGATAAAAAACTAGAAATTATTTGGAAACCTGAAGAAAGAAAAGAGTTTCATTCCAATGCCTTATTATTTCAAGCCTTTGACGAGAAAGATAGTCTACAAGCTGAGAATTTAGTTTATAGTGTTGGTGGAGGTAGAATAGTAAATGATGCCGATAAAGACGAAATGCAAATGGCTGCAAACCTTTATCCTTATCGCACCATGGCTGGGATATTAGATTGGTCGCAGCAAACCGGTAAATCCTATTGGGAGTATGTATTTGAGGTGGAGGATGACGATTTTAAAACATTCTTAGCTGATATTTGGACCCAGATGAAAGCCACCATCCGAAATGGTCTAGAAAATGAAGGGGTTCTACCTGGCCCTTTAGGTATTAGAAGAAAAGCCAGCTCTTATTATGTTCGTTCCAAGACCATGGGGCGTCATTTACAAAATACATCTAAATTATTCGCATTTGCTTTAGCAGTAAGTGAGGAGAATGCCAGCGGTGGAACTGTTGTAACTGCTCCTACTTGTGGTTCCTGTGGGATTTTACCTTCTGTTCTTTTGTTTCTTCAGGAATCTTACCAATTTACCGATCAAAAAATAATAAGGGCCTTAGCAACAGCAGGTCTTGTTGGGAATTTAATTAAAGAAAATGCTTCCATTTCTGGCGCTGAAGTAGGTTGTCAAGGAGAGGTTGGAGCGGCTTGTTCTATGGCTTCTGCCGCTGCCGCACAATTAGTAGGTGGAAGTACTGGGCAAATTGAGTATGCTGCAGAAATAGGTTTGGAGCACCACCTAGGCCTGACTTGTGATCCGATAGCGGGCTTAGTTCAGGCTCCATGTATTGAAAGAAATGCACACGGTGCTGTCAGAGCCATAGATGCCGCCAGCTTCGCTATTTTGGGTGATGGCACGCACTTGGTCAGTTTTGATGAAACCGTAGAGGCTATGAAACAAACAGGACATGATTTGCCTAGTTTGTATAAGGAGACTTCTCTTGGAGGTTTGGCCAAGTTTTCAAAGAGGAGAGAAGGTTATATGTAAGCCTTTTAATGTTCTATGCGGAATATTCATAAGGTTGTTTTTTGAATCTTGAAAATGAATTTTGAGCATTTTATAAAAATATTATTTTTGCAAGCCAAATTATATAATGAAATCTATTATGAAGAAATCACTTTTGTTCAGCTTAATATTTAGTCTTTTTGCTCTTGTTTCCTTTGGTCAAGATGTTTTTACCTCAGAAAATGATGAGGGTAAATGGGGCTTCGTAGATAATGATGGAAAAGAAGTCATTCCTCATGTTTACGAGAAAGCAGATTGTTTTTATATGGGCTATGCTTCGGTAGTTTTAAACGGAAAAATGGGTCTAATAGATCTGAAAGGAAACGAGGTGGTGCCATTTGAATATGATAATGACTTGATGTATTTTGAGGGTGGTTTAGCCGTGGTAAAGAAGGGAGAGAAATTTGGATATGTGGATTTAACTGGAAAAGTTGTTATTGAAATAAAATTCGACGAAGCCGAGGATGTTAACGATGGGAAATTGAAGGTAAGAATGGGTGAAAAATGGCTTTTCTTAGATAAAGAAGGAAATAAAATACAGTAATTATATTATTTCATTGATTTTAAAATCGCTTTATTAATTCTTTTGGCAATTCCTGGGCCTTCATAAATAAATCCTGTATAGACTTGAATTAAATCAGCCCCAGCCTCTATTTTTTCAAGTGCGTCTTTTGCAGTATGAATTCCTCCAACCCCAATAATAGGGAATGCTTTTTTACTCTTGGTAGCGAGGTATCTAATCACTTCGGTAGACTTGTTTTTTAGAGGAGCTCCACTGAGTCCACCGTTTCCTATCGATTCAAATTCGCATTCTAAGTTTTCGCGTGTAACGGTGGTGTTCGTAGCAATTACGCCGTCAATCTGGGTTTTCTTAATGATATCGATTACTTCATCAAGCTGTTTCTCGTTTAAGTCTGGAGCTACCTTAAGTAAAACAGGTTTACGTTTGGCTTTCTTATTATTGGCTTTCTGTACTGTAAAAAGAATTTCCTCTAAAAAGTCTTGATCTTGTAATTCACAAAGATTAGTCACATTGGGGCAACTTACATTCACCACAAAATAATCCACATAGGGAAATAACCCTTCGAATACAGCTAAATAATCTTGTACAGCTATATCATTTGGTGTTGCGGTGTTCTTGCCTAAATTACCTCCTATGATAGCCTTGGTTTTTCTCTTTTTTAAATTCTTAACAGCGAAATCGATACCGCCATTATTAAAGCCCATTCTATTGATAATCGCATGATCTTTAATCAAGCGGAATACTCTTGGTTTGGGATTTCCGGGCTGGGCTTTTGGAGTTACGCTACCAATCTCTATATGACCAAATCCAAATTCTGCCAACTCGTTAAACATTTGTGCATCCTTGTCAAACCCTGCAGCAATTCCAACAGGGTTTTTAAACTTGATGCCAAAGACTTCTCGTTCTAAGCGACTATCTTTAACTGCATAACATCCTCTCACTATGTTTTTAATGCATGGAATAGCAAATCCAATTTTCAAGGTCTTTTTGATCAAATGATGAACATTCTCAGCATACATTTGGAAAAGAACTGGACGAATAATGAGTTTATACATTTTTTGCAGTTTAAAAAACACAAGATTTTAATAGCTAAAATCTTGTGTTTATTTTTTTTATTTTTCTGTTGAAGTCTCTTCTTCAGAATTTGCTTCTTCTTCTTCTTTGGTCGCTTCTTCTAAATCAATCAGTTCATTTTCGATTAAAAGATTGTACCAGCTAATTAATTTCTTGATATCAGAAACGTATACTCTTTCTTGATCATAGTCAGGAAGTATTTCAAGCATCAATCCTTTTAACTCGTTTGCAGAACTTTTATGACTGATGGTTTTCTTTCCGTCTTCTTTCTTATAAATACTCTTAAGAACTTCTTTCAAAGGAACATCATCTAATTCAGTGAATATGCTAATCTCTTCTAAAGAGCTAATTCTTTCGTGTGAAAATGCAGGGATTCTTCTTCCGTCTAATAAAGATTCTACTATCAATCCTGATTTAGATTGAGAAATCATTTTGTGTAATCCGGGTTTACCGGCTATCGATAAAATTTTGCTTAAATCCATATGCTTTTTTTGATTTGTGCCTGCAAAAGTAGTAAAATTCGATAATTTCGAAATAGCCACTAATTATTTAACGTATAATAATTGATTTTTTTTCTAATTCACTACATTTGCAAGCAAATCAAAATCTCAATGAAGAAACGCACACTGATTTTTGTACTTTTTGATATACTCTTTGTATTTATTGCCTTTATGTTGGCTGCTTATTTTAAGACAGGCAAGGAAAAGGCGGTATTTAATTATTATTGGGTGCCTTTTTTAATATTTGAAGCGGTATGGATAGGTTCGTCTGTTATTTTTGGGAAATATCATCCTAATAAGGCTAAGAATAGCAAAGCTTATGTGTTGTCTATTATAAAAAGCAATCTCTTTATCCTATTTTCTATCACTTTTGTTATCTTTTTTGCTTCTTTGAGCTATAGTAGGTTAATGATTGTTTTAACAGTTGTCTTTGCAACAATTTTAGAGGGCGTAGCGAGTTCTTTCTTTGTTCACAACCGAGAATTGAATAAGGAAATGGATGACTTGGAGCGCTTTCAAAAGATTCCAAAATTCAAAAAAGAATATGAATATCCAACTTTTGATGAGCAAGCCAAGTCAAGCGAGGGATTGGAGCAAAAACATCAATTGATACAAAGTGAAGTGGGTAATGAGGTGCTTAAGTTTATTGATGAGCATATTCCTTTGGTAGACCCAAGTCTTATGTTGGTTTCCACTTCAACTAAATTCAATATTTATAATCAACCTAAGGCAGAGTATAACTCAGTAGTAAATTTAAAGAGAATCAATGATATTCTTCGAATCAATAAGTTTTTTGAAGCGGTGAACGCCAAGCTACCCATGGGAGGTTTGTATCTTAATTATGTGGAAACCTATACGCTCCGCAAACAAAGAATATTGAAAAAATTCCCACCGGGGATTAACTGGGTTGTATATAGTATCGATTTTGGTTTTAAACGTATTATGCCAAAATTATGGACTACAAAAAAAATATATTTTATTTTAACGAAAGGAAGGAATAGGGTGATGTCAAAAGCCGAAACTTTCGGTAGACTTTATAGTTGTGGATTCGAAATAGTAGAAGAAAAGTTGATAGGCTCTGATTTATACTTTGTGACGCGTAAGATTGCTGAGCCGGTATTTGATTCCAACCCAACCTATGGTCCTTTAATTAAACTTCGTCGCTTTGGTAAAGGAGGAAATAAAATTGGAGTTTATAAGATGAGGACCATGCATCCTTATTCTGAATATTTACAAGGCTATATTTACGATAGGAATAAATTACAAGATGGAGGGAAGTTTGCCGATGATTTTCGTGTGACATCTATTGGTAAATTTATGAGGAAATTTTGGTTAGATGAGCTTCCGATGTTCCTCAATGTGTTTAAAGGAGAGATGAAAATTGTTGGTGTAAGGCCATTAAGTTCCCATTATTTTAATCTTTATTCCGATGAATTAAAAGAACGTAGGTTAAAATATAAACCAGGCTTAGTTCCTCCTTTCTACGTAGATATGCCTGTGACTTTAGAAGAAATTATGGCGTCTGAAATGAAATACCTAGAAGCATACGAAAAACATCCTTTTAGAACCGATGTGAGTTATTTCTTTAAAGCATTTTATAATATTCTCATTAAAAAGGCTAGGAGTAATTAATTTATGAAGCAACTACTTCAACAAAAGAAACTATTTAAAATACTATTCTGGCTTTGGGGATTAACTATTTTTATATTGTCTTCTTTACCCAATATTCCAACACAAAAGATAAATATATGGAATGAACCTTTCCGTTTGGATTATCTGGAACACTTTGGAGTTTTTGCCATTTGGGGGACTTTCTTTATCGTATGGAAATCTAGTATCGATGGCGTTTTTCCATTTAGAAAATACTTTTGGGCAATAATTGGTTTAGTTATTTTTGCATGTGCCGATGAAATACATCAAATTTGGATTCCTGATAGGACATTTAATCCTTTAGATTTGATTTATAATGTGGCAGGTTTATTGACCACTTATTTGCTAGTTCCTGCTTTTTTGAAACAGATTTATAAAAAATAGCTATCTTCAAACCCTCATGATAGAATATTTCATTCATAAAAACAATATTGGAGATTCTTGGGATGATTTTGTAAAATCTCATCCCAGAGGTAATTCTTTTCAAATGAGTTTGTTTTATGAATTTTACATACACACTAGTGAGTTTCGTCCTTTTTATTGTGTGGCAAAAGATAGCAATAGTAAAAAGTTACTGGGAGGATTCCTATTTGTGATTCAACGAAAAAGTAAGCGAATCCCAGATAGGTTTTTTAGGCGATCATTAATTGTTGGAGGACCTTTGATTCCTACCAATGGGGAGAAAATACTCGATGGATTACTGAAAGTCTATGCTGATTTTACTAAACACAAAGCTATTTATTCTGAAATTAGAAATTTACACAGTTGGAGCCATCAAATAGATGTTTTCTTGAGGAACGGCTTTAAATATGAGGCGCATTTGAATTATCAGATTCCTCTGACTAATCGTGATGTGGAAGCTTCATTTAGTAAAAGTAAACGTCGTCAGATTAAAAAAGCCATAGCCAATGGAGCTAAAATCATTAAAAAACCAGATATTGGCCAAGTCAATCAGTTTTATGAGATTCTAGCCGATTTGTACCGCACAAAAATTAATAAACCACTTCCTGATTGGCATTTCTTTGAGAGTTTTTATAATCATGTGGTTCAAAAAGGTCATGGGAAATACCTTTTGGTGCATTATGATGGGAGGATAGTAGGAGGGATTATGTTGCCTATTTATCAGCATAAAATGGTATATGAGTGGTATGTGGCTGGATTAGATCAAGAGTGTAAACCCGCTTATCCTTCAGTAATGGCTACATGGGCAGGTATAAAATATGCCATGGATAATGACTTCACAGGTTTCGATTTTATGGGTGCCGGAGTACCATCACATTCTTATGGCGTTCGTGAGTTTAAAAGTAAATTTGGAGGAAGAATCCTCAATTATGGCCGTTTTACCAATAGCCATTACAAAGTTTTTCATTGGTTCATTAAAATGTTCCTAAAACTATTTTCTAAAAATGCATAATATGAAGAAATATATAATAGGATTGATATTGATGTTTTCGGCTTTGATTAATATACATTCTCAAGTGGTGTATGAACATATTAGCAATGAAAATATCTATGATTATTTAGATGAATTGGCAACTGAGGGTTGGATAGAAATCAATAGTGTAATAAAACCCTATAGCAGAAATTTTATCGCAGAGAAACTGGAAGAGGCGGAAGGATATCGTAACGAAATGTCTCAAAGACAATCTAAAGAACTTGATTTCTATTTGACAGGTTTTACCTTGGAATTACATGATAGGTTGAGTTTAAATCCTAAGGTTAACTTTCTTAAGAAAACTGACGGGTTTGGAATAGATATCAATCCCTTAGGAGGATTCTATCAAGATAAATTATTTAGCTTTCAAATACAGCCAGTCTACGGTTATAATATGTTTAATAACGATAATGGAACAGAGTCTTTTAGTTATGGTGGGCTGCAAGGTTATGGATATATAGGCGAGCATGTTGGCGTTTATGCCAGTCTCCGAGATCATCATAGTACAACTATTTTTAATAAGACGGATTATTTGACTCCCATGTCTGGAGGGAATTTTAAGTATAGAGACGGAGGAGTGGATTGGAGTGAGATGAGAGGAGGAGTTACTTTTAGTTGGAATTGGGGAGAAATAGGCGTGATAAAAGACCATTTTGAATGGGGAACCAATACCCACGGCGCCAATATCTTCTCAGGTAAGCAGCCATCGTTTGCTCAAATAGCTATTAAGTTAAAACCTGCTTATTGGCTCGAGTTTAATTATGTTCATGGCTGGTTGGTGAGTGAAGTAGTGGATAGTGCGCGTAGTTATTGGGATGGTACAAGCAATGATCCTCGGTATCGCTCCGTATTTCGCAAAAAGTGGATGACAGCTAATATGTTCACTGTTCGTCCCATAAAAGGATTAAATGTTTCCATAGGAAATAGTATTGTTTATAGTGATGTGGATCATCCAGCCTTCTGGATGCCCATATTTGTTTACAAACCTATAGACCATACATATAATGCTACAGATAGTTATGGGCAAGCAGGACAAAATTCTCAGCTCTTTGCTGATGTTTCTGTGAGGTTGATCAGGCATTTGCATTTATACGGCGCTTTATATTCCGACGAGATAAAATTCGATAGGATGAAAACCGATTCGCTTCATAATTTTTGGAGTTGGAAAGGTGGTTTTCAATTAAGTAATTTCTTGGTGAACAATTATGAAATAGGTTTCGAATACTCTAAAACATTACCAGGTACTTATCAGCACCCAATATCAACGACAACCTTCGAGTCTAATAAATATAATATGGGGCATTATTTACGAGATAATAGCGATGAAATATATTTCTACCTCAAGTTTAAACCCATTAGAGGCTTGCATATAAAAGGGGAAGCTTTTATCGCACGCCATGGTCCGGATGCCAAGTATGAAACGGGTAGTGATATTGTAGCTACGCCGTTTATGGAAGAGGTAAGTTGGAAGAATACCACCTATGCTTTGAATATTAAATATGAAGTCGTGAATAATGTATATGTTTGGGCCAATGCCACCATTAGCAATATTGAAGGAGATGAGGAATTGGTAAAAAAATGGACGCCAGAATTTTATATTGGAAACCAGACTACATTGTCAGGTGGGTTTAATATTGGTTTCTAATGCACGAAATAAATGTGATATTTCGGCATCAGGATGTGGCTCCTAAGGAATTAGTTGGACAAGTAGCTGTTGTGATAGATGTGCTTCGTGCAACTTCTGTCATGGCCACAGCTTTGGCAAATGGTGCCACAAAAGTAAAGACGGTTCAAACTTCTCAACAGGCTCTAACTCTAAAAACTCAAAATACTAATCTACTTTTGGCTGGCGAGAGAAATGCCATAAAGTTAGCGAAATTTGATTTTGGTAACTCTCCTCTTGAAATGCGTAGCGAGCTTATTGATGGAAAAGAAATAGTTCTCTGTACATCCAATGGGACTCAAGCGGTAGCAATAGCCCATCGTGCTATAAAAGTTGTTACAGCTGCTTTTGTAAATATGAAAGCAGTAGTTAAACGATTAGATTTATTAGAAGAGGATATCACCATCATTTGTTCTGGAACTAATGGGCAATTTAGTCTAGATGATTCATTAGCAGCAGGTATTTTAGTTAACAGGTTGACAAGAACTAAGGGCTATAAACTGAGTGACAGTGCACAATCCATGGCATTAGCTATTAAAGATGAAAATAAGCTTCAAGAGAGTTTGAAAGACTGTTACCATTTAAATTTATTAAGGGCTAAAGGATTTAAGAATGATGTGGATTATTGTCTGACTTTGGATAGCCTTAATGTGGTTCCACAATTGAAGAATGGTTATTTCGTGGTTTAAATTACCTTTGCAAAAAAAATATTGAAATGATACAATTAGGAGAATATAACGAGCTAGCGGCAAAAAGACAAACAGATAATGGATGGTATTTGGTTGATGATGAGGATTATGAGGTTCTGATGCCCAATAAATATGTGCCTGAAAATTGTGAGGAGGGTACACAAGTTAAAGTGTTCGTTTATAAAGATTCTGAAGATAGAATTGTAGCTACTACAGATACGCCTTTGATTCGTGTCAATGAGTTTGCTTTTTTACTAGTAAAAGATGTCAATTCATTTGGTGCTTTCTTAGAGTGGGGTATGGAAAAGGACTTATTGGTTCCATTTAGCGAGCAACAACATAGAATGTCAGCAGGTGATACCGTGGTGGTGCGTTTAGTTTTAGATGAGAAAACTGAACGACTATTCGGTACTACCAAGCTCAATAAATATCTGGTTACAGAACATATCGTAGTTAAGGAAGGTGAAGAAGTAGATGCCATTATTATTGATGAATCAGACTTGGGTTTTAAAGCTATTATTGAGGATGCGCATCAAGGATTACTATATAAAAGTGAAACTTTCAGGACATTGGAAATAGGAGATAAACTAAAGGTTTGGGTGAAGAAAATCCGTCCAGATGGTAAAATTGATTTGAGTCTACAGCAACAGGGCTATGAAAGTATTGAGCCAGCGGCTCAGAAAATTCTAGATAAATTAGAGAAAAATGATGGTTATTTAGCACTTCACGACAAAAGTCATCCCATGGAAGTAGCAGAATTTCTTCATATGAGTAAAAAAGTATTTAAAAAAGCTTTAGGGACTCTTTATAGTAAAAGGCTTATTGTATTGGAAGATAAAGGGATACGATTGGTGAAAAAATAAATTTGAAATAATAGTTCTAAAATGGCTTGTATTTTCAAAATATCTCTATATTTGCAACCGCTAAGGACGAAAAGGAATTAGCAAAGTGCAAAATTTAATGGGGGCTTAGCTCAGTTGGTTCAGAGCATCTGCCTTACAAGCAGAGGGTCGCTGGTTCGAATCCAGCAGTCCCCACTAAAAAAGCATTTAAAACTTAGGTTTTGAATGCTTTTTTTTTGTCTAAAACCTTGGATAAATGCAAATATCATAATTCAGAAAAATATTTTAAAAATCTGATTCGTATATTTAAAAATATTCTATATTTGCACTCGCTAAGGACAAAAAGGAATTAGCAAAGTACAAAATGTAATGGGGGCTTAGCTCAGTTGGTTCAGAGCATCTGCCTTACAAGCAGAGGGTCGCTGGTTCGAATCCAGCAGTCCCCACATCAAGCACTTATAACATTGTTATAGGTGCTTTTTTTTATTTGCTCACACAGAATTAAAAGTTAAATTTAAGCAAGTTCGATATTCTTATACCAACCTAAGTGAAATCCCTTAGGTTGAAACACTCAAGTTAATAGGTTTTTCCCCCATTAGAATGCTGTTATGATAAGGTATATTTGTTCCATCAGATTTTTGAAAATCTAAGTTCTTTTTGTTTTGACACAAACCCGAATATATATACGATTATTTTGGATTTATTGATATCATAATATATTATTAGTTAATAATCGGATTGCAATCATTTGTAACATATAGATTGTACTTTTGTTTTTGATAAGGGCTGGTTTTTTGAAACCTGCCCTTTTTTTATGATCAAAAAAAACCGATACATTTCTGCATCGGTTCGTGAGTTATGCATATTTGATTAGAGTGTATTTAAATCAAAAGAAAGAATAGTCCCGCTTTTTTCCATCTTTTTAATGTCATTATATTTTCCAAAAGTATTGGTTCCATTATCTAGATTTGGCATCCAGAAGAGGATGTTTGAAAATGGATCTACTGTGTAAGAAGGGTTTTCTTTACTGAACTTCATGGGGATAAAGCCTTTGATATCTCCATCTAATTTAGAAACTATTGCTAAGCCTATCCCTCCTCTTTCTTTATCCTTTGTCATTAAAAGGACATATTTTTTAGTGGCTTTAGAATTTTTAAAACGCTCAGAAATGGCTTTGATATTATCTCCTAAATCCACAGCGTTTAAAACACCCATTGCAGCCATTTCTTGCATGTCTGAGTTTAGCTCTTGTTTGGCTTCATCCATTCCTTCTTTGTATTCTGTGACATCTTTTCGGTATTCTGCGAGATCTGCGTCATATCCTTTAGTTTCTACATAAGCTTTGTCAAGAGCATCCATTCCTTCACGCATATTTTGATCGTAAGATTCTACTGATGCAACTATCGCTTGTGATGCCGCTACTTGTGCCAAGCCACCCATAACCTTTAATGTGGCACCAAGTACATTTCCGGCTACATTTAGAAAGCCAGCTCCAGGAGCAGGGTAGTATTTTTTGTATATTGTTTTACCATCCCAGTCTAATTTTAATAAGTTTTGATCAGAATATAAAGCCAAACCATCCTCAAAAGAATCTAATCCTTTTGCTTCGTCACCGCCATCAAATTTAATTTTGTCTATATTGAATTGCTTGGCTTCTAACGTGTTCGTGTTGAATTGTATAATGTATCTTTTTGCGGATGAGTAGAAGTAAACTTGGTCTTTGTGTTTGGTTTTTAAAAGGAAATCATCTCCACCCGTTTTTAGTTCATTGTTAATGACTAATTCTTTTGTCTCATAATTATAGATGTTGGCTCCATGGGGAGATGAGATAAGTAGTCCACCTTTAACTTCTTCGAATTCGTATGGCCCAGGGAATATTTTGATTGATTTTTTCAGTTCTAAGCTCCCTTCTTCTTGATTGATGATGTTTAAGAAAAAAGTCTCAGCCATATAGGATTTCGTAATGAATGCGATTCCATTTTTACAGAATCGAGATTGTATGTAACCTCCTTTAAATTCTATTCCTTTTTCGCCCCATTTTGTAGCTCCGGTATTATAATCAACAAATTGTAGCTTGTGTTTTTTCATGGCATTATTGTCACTGGCAGGAATTAATATCATACCTTCTTTTTCAAAAATCAGGTTTTTTACTGGGCCAGTAACTTTTACTGGTTTATCCCAGCTTAATTCGCCAGTTGAGACTTTAAAAGAAGACATATATCCACCGCTAAAAACGTATAGATTTTCACCCTTAATATCTGGGAAAATATTTGAATACAATACTGAGGCTGCTTTAAAGAATCCTTCTTGATCGCCAAACATGCTTGGGTATTGTATGTTCCAAACAATTTCCCCACTTTTATTAAAGTATATTAACCTGTCATGAACAGCGGTAAAAACACCACCTTTACTATCTCCAACAGGATTACACATTAAGCCTTTAGCTTCCTCATCTTCTTCAATACTGATAAATCCACCTGCAATCTCTTTATCATGGTCAAGGTCTAAATCTTGCTTCCAGAGGAGTTTTCCACTCGTTAAACTCACCATCCAAAATTGCTCCTTATCGTTCATTTGAGTATAAACTAAAAAATTATTACCAGCTCTTACCGGGTAATAGGCATCAATATTTTCCATCCCCAAAAGCTCTGAATTGCAAATTTCTTTTCCATTTATGGCGTCAATTACTAATAACCCAGTTTTTTCACTGTCAAAATAAATGTATGGGGTGTTAGGTAGTATTTCAAAGGATCCATAATCAAAACTTTTCTTCCAGATTTGTTCTCCAGTTTTTGGGTTAAAAGCAATGGTTTCTTCATTTTCTGTTCCGCAAATTAGATTTCCATTTGGCGTGAATTTATTCCAACGAATACTGGAGTTGGCTTTTGCTTCCCAAGTGGCATCCATTTGGGCGAAAATAGTTGTGCTGAGCATGATGAATGCCACAATAATTAAGGTTGTTTTTTTCATTTAATTTTTTGTTTATATGTTTACTTGTTTGCAAGGGCGCAAGTTAGTTTATAGATAAAAAATAGAAAAGAAATCAGTTAGATTTTTGTTAACAAAGAAGGGAAGTTGGTTGAAAAACGACAAAAAGTGTATTGCTTAATTTGGGGGGGCGATACTGTCTTTTATTAAATTGGTATAATGTTGGTAACGCTCATAAATTTCATTGACATATTTATACGGCTCAGAGCCTCTGCAGTACCCATAATAAACTACCGTATCTTGATAGTATTTGGGATTTGATTTATTGAGTAAATAATAGTCAACATTATTGTTCCATTTTTCGGGGTCTTTATTGTATTTTTTAGCCAATCGTTGTGCATCTAACACATGTGCCAAACCAGCATTATAGGAAGCCATAACGAACTTCTTCCTTTCATTACTGTCGGGTACTAAAGGCTCTAGTTGACGATCAATTAGTTTGATGTATTTTGCCCCAGCTTCAATTTGAGTAGAGGGTGCCGAGGAATCTGAAACACCATATTGTTCAGCTGTTTGTGGCATCATTTGCATGAGGCCAAAAGCACCACTCCATGATTCTGCATTTGGGTCGAATTTTGATTCTTGATATATTAAACTGGCTAATAGTCTCCAATCCCAATTGATATCTTCACTATACTTTTTGATGAGCTCATCATAGGGTGAAATCTTTCCTCCTTGGTTGCTGTTATACTCACTTTTTGCCATCATTGTGGTACGAGAATTCTTAAAGTATTTATTGTAGACGTAATAGAATTCTTTAGACTTTTTATATTCCTTTAGCCATTGATTTATTTCAAGCAGTAATGAATCGGAACCAAGAGGAAGGGCCCATGCTAAATTTTGGCTATATGCTCCTAGCATTGTTTCAATATCAATATTTTTATGGTACTTTTTGTTAATAGCGCCCACATGACTGTCACAAACTGTATATTTTATTTCACCATTCTCTACTTTCTCGATTAACTCATCCACTGAAAGGTCATCTTCAATGATAAGGATATCTCCTCCGGTTTCTATGTTGATGTGGTTGAGCCTATTGTAAAATACGGATCCCTTTTGAATATGTACTGTTTTTCCTTGTAAATCAATGGCATCTCTTAGGAGGTGAGATTCAATTTCATCCCAAGTTTGCATCTTTCGCCAATTATCAGGCATTTTTTGAACCAATACCTGCCTAGATTGATAAATGGGTTCGGTAAAGAGCATGCTTTTTCTGCGTTTGGCTGTTATAGCTAAATCCATGGCTAATAAATCACATTTCTTTAGCTTAATATCTAATAATGCTTCGTTGAGATCATTTCTAACCGAGATTTCTAATTTCACCCCTAAATAATCAGCAAAAGAGTTTAGTAATTCAAATTGAAAACCCATTGGTGTTCCCTTATAAATAAAGTAACCATGGCTGTTATAATCAGTGCTAACAACGATTTTTCCTTTCTCTTGTATTTTCTTTAAATGGTTTTTCTTAACATGAGAACTAGGTGTTTTGGGCTCCTTTTTTGCTACAATCGGGGATTCACAAGCCGTAAACTGACTTAGTAGAAGCGTGAATATGAAAAATTTAAATAGTCCCCTGAGCATTGAATAATGAAATTGTTTGAGTTGACTAAAATAGGTATTTTTATTTACTTTTCATTCTTTATTCCTAGAGATAGGAGGGTGTTTAATATACTTATGCCGAAAGCAACAGTAAATACTAGTTGAATCGCTTCAGATTTTATAAGAAAGTAGCTTAGGTTTTGATGGGAGAAAAACTCAAAGGAAACTTGAAAAAATAAGCCAAATAATAAAACACCCATCAGTTTACCTATACTTTTACTAATAGAAATGCTTGCAGACCCCATTCCATGTTTCCCCTGTGGAAGACTTTTCATGCCTATTTGTGTAGTAGCAGGATAATAGAAACCCATAGCTAAACCTAGTATAACCATTGAAACAATAATGAATATCATACTAGAATCGGTATTCCAAAAACTGAACATCAGCATGGATATGCTTAATAGAATATTCCCAAGAATGACCATGTTTCTGGTGCTGAAATAGTTCCTAAAAAGATGACTGAAGTATGATAATACCAGCATTACACTCGGGGAAACCATCATTAAAATTCCTGAAGTGCTAGGATTCAAAAATCTAGTTTCTTCAAAATAGAAAGGCCTGAGAAATCGACTTCCTATATTCACTAAAAAGAAGAGGAGGAAACCTAAATTGGCTTGTCGAAAGTTGATGGTTTTAAATAGTTTTAAATCCAGAACTGGCGTGCTGCTTGTTTTTTCTTGTTTGATAAATAGAATCAGGAATAAAAGACTAGCAGAAGCGGAACCCAATTTACTTAGTACATTGACACTGGAAGATGTAACAAGGTTAAAGAATAAGATAAAGAAACCTAAAAATAAAAAACTATAAATACCACCGAGTATATCAACTTTGTTTGGGTCTATCTTTGGATTTTCGATTTTGATTTGATATGCAAAGAGGATTCCGATTATTGACAAAGGGAGGTTAATTAGAAAAACTGTCTGCCAACCAAAAGAGTGGATAAGTAGACCTCCTATTAATGGCCCTAAACTAATTCCTAATCCACAACTCATCATCCATCTTCCATATTCTTTTTGCTGTTTTGATGCTGCTACAAGTTGTTTGATTAATGCAGGACCACTCACATATAAAGCAGCCTCCGCTATCCCTTGAATAAAGCGAATGGGAATGAGCCAGTAAAAGTTTGAAATTTGAGAGGTGATTGTGGTGGTGATGCCGAATAATAAAAAAGCAGTCGTTAGAATCGTTTTCGAATTTTGGGATTCAATAAACTTTCCCATGATTAAAGCAGTTCCAGTAGCAGTTAACATGCTCGACATTAGAATTAATGAAACTGTGGTGACTGAAATATCGAAGTATTCTTTAATGGTAGGCAAGGCAATATTAATAGCAGAAAGGTCCATTAATACCATTAATGCTGCAATGTTGATTGAAATAATCAGAAAAGTCTGATTTTTCATACCTTAGGTTTTGCGTTCGTATAAATTAATTTTATTTCAGTTTTCAAAGTTATCAGCTTCGTTTAAATCTAATATAGGCATAATACTGATTTCATTTATTTTCTCAGTGGATTCTTTAAAATTTGGTAGTTTTGAAAAAAATACTTAAATTTATAGAGCAGAATTAGTTCTCACTTTTATGATTTTAAAAAACAAAAAATGAATAAAAATAACTTTTGTGTAATCATGGCAGGTGGTATTGGAAGCCGCTTCTGGCCAATGAGTCGCACTACTACCCCCAAGCAATTTATTGATGTATTAGGAACTGGAGAAACATTAATTCAACAAACTGTTAATC
Source organism: Lentimicrobium sp. L6 (assembly GCF_013166655.1). Taxonomy (NCBI): domain Bacteria; kingdom Pseudomonadati; phylum Bacteroidota; class Bacteroidia; order Bacteroidales; family Lentimicrobiaceae; genus Lentimicrobium; species Lentimicrobium sp. L6. Next base: position 10,707 of record NZ_JABKCA010000005.1, on the reverse strand, counting down.
GTTTCAGGAAAGTTTGTCCTATCGAAAATATATATGTAGTCACCAATGATTTGTACAGGGAAATGGTAAAAGAACAAATTCCAGATATGGAATATGACCAAATTCTTTGTGAGCCTGCTAGAAGAAATACAGCGCCTTGCATTGCTTATGCAAATTATAAGATACAATCTATAAATCCTAATGCAAATATTGTTGTAGCGCCATCTGATCATATTATTTTAAAAGAGGATGTTTTTGTTGAAGTCATTAAGTCTGCATTAGAGGCTACAGCCAATAATGATTGGTTGATTACATTAGGAATTGAACCAAGCAGACCTGATACCGGCTATGGTTATATTCAGTTCGACAAGAACTTAAAAGACGATCGTGATGGGCGTATCCATAAGGTTAAAACCTTTACAGAAAAGCCAAAGTTAGAATTAGCTAAGGAGTTTTTGAAAAGTGGAGATTTCCTATGGAATGCAGGAATATTTGTTTGGTCATTAAAGAGTATCCAAAAGGCTTTTGATACCCATTTAGCCGATGTGAGTAATATCTTTAAAGAAGGTATGGGAATGTATAATACAGAACGTGAAGAGTTGTTTATTGAAAACGCCTATTCTATTTGTAAAAACATTTCTATTGACTACGGAGTAATGGAAAGTGCCGAAAATGTATATGTTCTGAGTTCTGATTTTGGATGGTCCGATTTAGGCACATGGGGTTCTTTGTATGCCATCAGAGATAAGGATGAGAATGAAAACACCATACTCGGTAAGAATGTGATGACCTATGATACTAAAAATAGCATTGTAAATGTAAAAGGAAATAGGTTGGTCGTTTTGCAAGGTCTCGATGATTACATTGTGGTTGATGAAGATAATATCCTGTTAGTTTGCAAGAAAACAGATGAACAAAGCATCAAAACCATTGTGAATGATGTGAAGGCTACTAAGGGCGATAAATTTGTTTAAACATAAAATAGTTGTATTAAAAGGCTCTGATCTCGAAAAAATCAGAGCTTTTTTTGTGCTATTAAAAAGGTTGGAAAATATAGGTTTATCTCACATATTTCAGTTGCAAAACCCCATTAGTATAATGTTTGCTTTCCACCAAATTCAGTTTTTTTTCTTTGATAACTCCATGGAAGAGTTTGACCCCATGCCCTAACATAATGGGGATTATATTTAATATAATTTCATCAATAAGGTTATAATTGATAAGGATTTGATTCACCTGTCCTCCTCCAACAAGAAAGATATCTTTGCCATTTTGTCTTTTCAACCTGTTTACAAAAGAGGCAATGTCTTCTTCGATAAATTCTATATCGTTATTCCCCTTTAAACCTTGCTGACGAGTAAAAACATAATTCTTTTTGTCTGGGTAGGGGAATGGTTTATTGAAGCCTTTAATGATTTTATAGGTAGTATGACCCATGATAGTGGTGTCTATAGAATTATAAAAATCTTGACGGCCATAGTCTTCTCCTTCAATTATATATTCTGGTAAATCTAACCAGCTTACATCGCCATTGGCTCGAGCGATATAATGGTCGAAGCTAGTAGTGATATATAGTTTAAGTTTTCTCAAAATATCCTAATGAGTTTTTGTCATGTCTTCGTCTACAGCAAGAATGAAATCAGCAAGATTTAAATTTCCCTCTTCTAGTTTTTCAATTTCAGACTGTTCTACACTTGCAATAGTCACAATTTTTAAATTAGGATTGGCTTGCTTGAGATACCATACTATTCCTTCAAAATTATTACTATGAAAGGTCCCATGATAATGAAGGAATTGCTGACCTTCTTTTAGGTTTTTTAAGATAAAATGAGCCATAGTAGCGTCTTTAATGGCTTGTGCTTTAGGGAGGTTTTCATTGGCGTGACCCATATCTTTCATCATTTCCATCATTTCTTTGTAAGCAGGTAATTCAGCATCATAAACAATAGGGATTTCTGCTAGAAATACTTTTGAAGCTTCTGGTAATTCCTCCAAAGCTTCAAATCCTTTTTTATGAACGATACTGGCATATCTTCTAGGGACATTTGTAGCTATAAAGTCTAAATTATTTGTTTTGGCAAATTCTAATAATGGTTTGTAATCAGTTTTGTAATTTGGCCATAATCTAGCATCTGCTTCAAACTTTTTTGCTGCAAAAAAGTCTGCAAAATATTCGTCAATAATAATTTGGTTATCCGATTCGAACATCTCTGCTCCAAGAACTAAGCTTTCTCCATTTACATCAAAAAGATCTTTTGTTAATTCAAGTTGCAGCCAATGGCATATCGGGTTGTTGTGTAATTCTCCAAACATTACAATGTCAGCATCCTCTATGGATTTTATCATCTTTTGATATTTGATGGTTTTACCGTCTTTTTTGAAAATTTGATAGGAGGGTTTATCCGTTTTGAATGCAATAGATAGTATTACTAGTGGGATAATAAATAATAGAAATCGTTTCATATAGGTTTTGTTTTTAGCAAATGTAAGGTATTTTTTTATTTTAAATTTCTAGTTTCAATCCAATGCTTTGCCGAAAAAATTAAAAAATAATCCTGCATATATTTCATTAATAATTAAAGTACTATTTTTCACATATTGACGTTATATTTTATATGGTGTAATATCTTCAATATATCTTTTGATTTATTGTTTAAAAAAACCGAGTTTTGTACAAAATTAAATCTATGCGCAGTACTTTTACATTATTCCTAAGTAGTTTACTCTTGCTATCACAAATTGCTGTAGCACAAAATAAATCACATGCATTTGAGATATCAAAGAATTTAGATATTTATGCTACACTTATAAAGGAGCTTAACAATAATTATGTTGAAGAAATAAATCCCGGAGAGCTGAATACCATTGCATTGGATGCTATGTTGTCATCTCTAGATCCTTATACTATTTATATTCCGGAAAGTAAAATTGAGGATATGAAATTCTTAACCACCGGAGAATATGGTGGAATAGGAGTCAGTGTAATTAAACGAGATGATAAAGTTATAATAGCATCATTAGAAGGTAATTCTCCAGCTGTAGAATCTGGTTTGTTGGCTGGTGATGAGGTTATAAGTATCGATGGTCAAGATCTATCCGAATTAACAGATGAAGAAATTAGCCTATTATTAAAGGGGCAGCCTGGAACACCAACTCAAATTGTTCTTAAACGATGGGGAATTACAGAATTTATTATAAAAGAAGTGCTCAGAAGGAATTTAAATGTAGATAATATCCCTTTTTATGGAATGTTGGATTCAGCTTATGCGTATATTAATTTAACCTCTTTTACTAAAGATGCGGCATCAAAATCGGCCAAAGCATTTTTGGAATTAAAAAAGAATAATCCGCAGGGATTAATTTTCGATTTAAGAGGAAATGGAGGAGGCTTGATAGGAGAGGCTGTTGATATTTTGAATATTTTCATCGATAATGGTCAAGAAGTGGTTAGAACAAAAGGTAGATTAAGAGAGAAAAACTATATCTACAAAACACGTAAATCAGCCATTGATTTGGAAATGCCAGTCGTATTCTTAGTGGATAGAAACTCAGCCTCAGCTTCAGAGATTGTAAGTGGAGCCATTCAAGATTTAGATAGAGGGGTTATTCTTGGGGAAAGAACCTATGGAAAAGGCTTGGTTCAGAGTGTATTGCCCTTAAGCTTTAATTCTCAATTTAAAGTTACTATTGCTAAGTACTATATTCCTAGTGGTAGATGTATTCAGGCCATTGATTACTCTCATAAGGATAAAAATGGAGATGCAATCCTTGTAAATGATTCTTTGTTGGAAGCCTTCAAAACAAAAAATGGGCGCACTGTTTATGATGGTCGCGGCATTAAGCCTGATGTTATCTTGTCACCTAAAGACTTTAGTGATATCTCTGAGGCTTTAATTGATAAATTTCTAATATTTGACTTTTGCACCGAATATAGACTAAGCCATGATAGTATTGCAGCAGCTGATGAATTTGAGATTTCTGAGGTGATTTGGAATGATTTCTTGACTTTTCTTAAAGGTAAGGATATATCATATAAGTCAGCGTTGGAATTGCAGTTGGACAAGATAAAAAAGCAAATTGTTGCTGATAGTTTGTATGATGGCTTGGAGGAGATTTGTGAACAGATTCAACAAAAAATAGATGCTAAAAAGGAAAACGAGATAGAAGAGCATAAAGATGAAATAATCAGAATTCTTAAAACAGATTTAGTGAGTCGCTATTATTATACAAAAGGTGTTATTGTAGCCAACCTCTATGAGGATAGAGCAATCGCAAAAGCTATATCGCTAATTTCAAACATCGAAGAATATAATAAGATTCTAAAAATAGACGCCAACAAATAATATGGGTTTTCAAAAGGGTTTAATTAGTGATACGTTATATGAGAAGCTATTGTTCTGGGCTTTAGCATTAATGGTAGTTAGTATCCCTTCGTCTCGTGTATTGATGAGTATGTCGCAAATGGCTTTCGGAGTTCTATGGTTAGCTCATGGTCAATACAGAAAGAAATGGAGCGCCTTTATAAATAATAGAGTCGCTGTATTAATGGTTTCTCTTTTTGTTATCCACTTCATTGGGGTATTCTACTCTACGGATATAGATTACGCTCTGAAAGACCTACGGACCAAAGTTCCTATCCTTATTATTCCATTTATGTTTAGTGCTTTCCCGAAAATCAATTCTGAAAAACTTTATACGCTTTTAAAGCTATTTATAGGCTCTGTGATTATGATATCACTTTATGTGTTTGTAGAACATTATAATTCTCAGGAAGTGATAAGAGACTTGATAAGTAGAGAAGTTTTTTCCCATATTCGTTTTAGTCTTAATTTGAATTTGGCCTTATTTTTTATTGTCATTCTGCTTTGGAAGCAAAAATTGGGTTTTATGGGTAAGATATCTGCTATAGTTGTATTTGGATGGTTGTTTTTTTTCCTATTAAAACTAGAAGCATTTACTGGTATCGTTGTATTTGCTGTATTATTGCTTGGAATGTTCATGTTTGTTGCAATTAAGGTAAAAAAAATCATTATTAAAATTTTATTGTGGTCAATTGTATTTTTCTTACCTCTGTTTATTGGATTTTATTTACTTGACTTTTATGAAAAGAATACAAAGCTTGAGGAACTAGATATTGAGAATTTGGATAAGTGGAGTCCATCGGGTCATTATTATTATCATAGGCTAGATTTGGGTACAGAAAACGGTAAATATGTTTATGCATATATTCAAGAAAAAGAACTAAGAGAAGAATGGAATTCAAGAAGTGAGATAAAATATGATAGCTTAGATAGTCGGGGGCAAATGATTAAGTATACGCTAATACGATATTTAACCTCAATAGATCAACGAAAAGATAAGGAAGGCGTTATGTCCTTGACTAAAGAGGATGTAGCTAATGTTGAAAATGGTATAGCAAATGTAAATTACACTAAGGGTTTTGGTATAGACGCACGTTTAATGAAGATTCTATTGGAATATAATAATTATATTCGTACTGGCGATCCTAGCGGTCATAGTGTGATGCAGAGAATAGAATATTGGAAGACAGCTAGCTATATTATTAGAAATAATTTCTGGATTGGTGTAGGTACTGGAGATATGAATATTGCTTTTCAAGATAAATACGATTCTGTTGATTCAAAATTAGATTTAAAATGGCGCTTAAGAACGCACAATCAATATTTGAGTATATGGGTGGGTCTTGGAGTTTTAGGCTTTTTGTGGTTTATTTTCGTTCTTATTTATCCGGTCTTGTATTTAAAAGCATATAAAGATCTGTTTTTTATGGTATTTTTTATAACACTATTGGTTTCTATGTTAACGGAAGATACAATTGAGACACAAGCAGGACTTAGCTTCTATGTGTTTTTTTATTGTTTGTTTTTGATAATAGTGCCTCATGAAAATATCCAAAATAAAATTGTTTCAAATGATCAAAATCGATAGAAAGCTTCTTGATAGATTAACAGAAAGTGCAAAGAATAGTGAACGGAAGCGCATGAATTATAATTTCCACCCTCAACTAGATGATCCTATCCAACGACTCTTAAATGCATTAGAACCTGAAACATATTTACCACCACACCGTCATCAGGATCCTGATAAGGAAGAAGTGTTTTTGGTGTTACGAGGGAAGCTAGTACTTATAGAATTTGATGATGATGGTTCTGTTTTATCCCATATGATAATAGAACCTCAAAACGGAACCTATGGAGGAGAAGTGGCATGTGGGGTTTGGCATACTTTGATTTCATTAGAATCAGGAACTGTGATTTATGAAGTTAAGAAAGGACCATTTGCTCCAATATCACGAGATAATTTTGCTTCTTGGGCTCCTCTGGATAGCTCTTTGAAAGCAAAACAATATCAGGAGGAATTGTTAAAAAGCATTGGAATCCTCAGGTAAATACCTCCGGTTTAAACTAATATTTCATTTATATCCTGTTTATTTTGTGCCCATAAAGATTGCGAAAAAATTGTCTTTTCTGTGCCTTTTTCTATTTGTTTCGAGATTTTATTAGAGGGTAAAATTGTTGAAAACTACATAGTATACTCGATATAGGTTGTTCATGATTGATTCCCAAATAATAAAAAATCAAGAGATGTAATTTTTTATTTCAATTATTCAAAAATGTTTAATTTCTTTGGTGTACATCTTCTGGACATTGTCCAAAAGTAAGCATAACTCTCTATACATTAGTTAGATGTATTCTTAATTGTGTTGATCCTTTATTTCCCTTTGTCAACATTAGACTGTTCATTTTCTGTGACTTAATTTCATATACGTGCGCAACTTAAAATTATATTTGAGTAGATGATTATTAGGTCTTTAGCAGCTTGTCAACAATTTGTTAATAACTGCTTGAGAATTATTATATACGGAAGAACTCAAGATTATAACCACAGAGAGTAATGAATTTAGATTATTGATCATTTGTATGGTGGAGAATCGAAATTCAATATTGTATTTTAAACCTATTGAAATTAATTCGCATATGAAAGCACGGGTACTAATTGCAATCGTATTTTTAAGTTTATTTATTCATCAGGCCATTAGTCAGACACAAACTTATATCGATAATTTTGGGTCCCAAAATTATGGCAATAATGATGGAACCAACAATTTTCTAAATAATTGGTCAGAGACTGTTGATACAGATCTTGGTCCTACTGGCACATATATTTATATAAATAATGGTCGCCTTTACTTTAGCTATATCTGGACTGAAACAATACAACGTTCTCTATCTATTCCAGCAGGTTCAGAAGCTACCTTATCGCTTTCGTATAATAGTTCGAGTATAGGTTTAGGAATTTTGGCAGTTCAATTATATAATAATACCTCTAGTAGTTGGGAAACTATTGGGACTATTGATAGTTCTCCATCTAGCGGAACAATTAACTATACCTTGACTGGGGATCAAAAGTCTGCTAATGCGGCTATTAGATTTCTGAAGGATGGAAATGATTGGGCTTCTTCTGATTTAGCTTGGATTGATGATGTAAAATTTGAAGTTACATTGTCACCTGCAAGTATAACAGCTACTGGCGATCAAGATTTTTGTTTATCCTCTGGGAACTCTGTTGCTATTGCTGAATCTGTTAGTATCACAGGATCAGGTACAGGAACATCAACTGTTTATGTTCAAGTTTCTTCTGGTTATGTTAGTGGCGAAGATGTATTAACCTTATCTGGGTCACATCCTAATATAACACCTTCGTGGAATGCTGTAGAAGGTAAAATGACATTAAATGGAAACCCTACTGCTTTATATTCAGAATTTGAAAATGCAATAGAGGCAATAGATTATTCAAATTCTAATCTAGCTGCAAGTGGAACTAGAGAGTTCTCAATAACTGTAGGAAATGCAAATTTTTTACCAAGCAGTGGCCATTATTATGAATATGTACCAGCTCCGCTAATTACATGGACACAAGCTAGAGATGCTGCCGCAGCTCGAACTTATTTTGGTTTAGAAGGATATTTGGCAACCTTAACATCAGCTGATGAAGGTGTTTTTGCGGGGACTCAGTCTATTGGTGTGGGTTGGATTGGGGGGTCCGATGCTCATACTGAAGGTGTTTGGCGTTGGGTTACTGGTCCTGAGGGTATAGAGGATGGAGGATTAGGAAGACAATTTTGGCAAGGAAGGGGTACGTCAAGTGGAGGTCAAACAACGGGACCTGATAATTATGCTTTTTGGAATCCGCCTAATGAACCAAATCAATCTGGGAATGAAGATTATGCACACGTAACACATATTAATGTTGGACCATTAGGTTCCTGGAATGACTTAGCTAACACTACTAGTAGTTCAGGATATTATGCTTCACAAGGTTATGTAGTAGAATATGGAGGTATGCCTGGAGATCCTAGTTTGAGTATTTCTGATGCTACACAAATTAATATTGTAAATATTCCTCATGCAGGTACAAATGGAACTTTAGACAATTGCTCTGGCAATGTTTTAACTGAAACTGATTTATTTGGTGCATTGGGAGGAACAAAGAATGCTGGAGGAGTTTGGTCACCAGCCATTTCTTCAGGAAGTAGGGTTTACACATATACTGTAAGTGCTAGCTCTCCATGTGTGGGTGTAGCAACAGCTAATGTGTCAGTATCCGAATATGAAATGCCAAATATTACTGGAACGAATCCAGGTTCTTCATGTGGAACTGGCGACGTTACAATTAGTGCAACAGCAAATGTAGGAACAATTAATTGGTTTGTAAGCTCAAGTGGTGGATCTTCTGTACATACGGGAACATCATATATTATAAATGGGTTAGCTTCAACTACAACTTATTACGTGGAGGCTCAAAATGGGCCTTGTATTTCTGCAAGGATTCCTGTTATCGCAACTATACATCCTGTCCTTACTGTGAATGCAGGAAATGATGAAACTATTTGTCAAAATGAAACTATTGTTTTAACTGGTGTTCCAAGTAATGGGAGTGGTATGTATTCTTATGAGTGGACAATACAAGGATCTGCTACTGTGCTCGGAACTAATCAGGATATTTCAGTTTCTCCTATAGGAGATCCAAATGTGAACACTTCTATAGATTATCAAGTAAAGGTAACTGATATAAATACAGGTTGTGTTAGCACAGATCTAGTAAGGGTTTATATTCGTTCTAACCCTTCTGCAAGTATTATAAATGTTAATCCTGTGTGTCCTGCTTCGAATAGTGGAAGTATTACTTTTGACTTCTCAGATCATCCAAATCGAACCAATATAAAATTTAGTATAAATGGTTCTGTTGGTTCATATATGAATTCTTCAGATAATGCAGGCTCGTATACATTTTCTGGTTTGTCAGCAGGTAGCTATGATGTTTGGACAAAATGGGGCGATAATAGTTGTCCAGTAGATCTAGGAATGGTTAATTTGTCTTTGGATAATATTCCCAATACTAATTTTAATTATAATCAAACTTCTTATTGTCAAAATGAAGGAGATCCTTCACCTAATATTACTACAGCTGGGGGAACTTTTTCTTCGACAGCTGGTTTATCTATTAATAGTACTTCTGGAGAAATAGATTTAAGTGCATCCACCAGTGGCTCTTATGTTGTTACTTATAGTATTTCTGGTATTTGTGGGAATAGCTCCATTCAGAATGTGACGATTAATGAGATACCTATTGCTACAGTTGATGGTCCGCATTCTATTGATTGTAATAACCCATTGGCTACTATTAGTGGATTAGGTTCCTCTAGCGGAGCAGGGTATTCCTATAATTGGATGGTCACAAATGGAGGAGTAATTTCAGGAGCAACAAATGGAATTAGTGTTTCTGCATCTTCAGCTGGTGATTATACATTATTAGTAGCTAATAATGTTAACTCATGCTCTAGTTCTGTTTCCACTAGTGTAAGTAGAATACCAGATAATACCAATCCTGTTTTTGCAGCCACACCAGCAGGTATCACTGTAAGTTGTATCGACGATGTGCCTGCTATGACGAATTTATCATGGACAGATAATTGTGACGGTAGTGGAACCGTTATTGGAGTAGATGGAGCCATAAATGGGTCCAATTGCAATGGAACGATTACAAGAACTTGGTCTTATACAGATGTAGTTGGTAATTCTGCTTCAACATCACAATTAATAACAATACTTGATAATATAGCTCCTATAGCTTCAAATCCAGCCAATATTTCCGTACAGTGTGCAAGTGATATTCCTGCAGTCGATATTTCCGTAGTTATAGATGAAACTGATAATTGCGACTTAAGTCCTTCAGTATCATATGTGTCGGATGTTTCTGATGGGGGTTCTAATCCTGAGGTGATTACTAGAACATACACGGTTACAGATGATTGCGGAAACTCCATAAGTGTCTCACATTTGATCACAATTAATGATGTATCAGCACCAGTTGCCAATGTAGGAAGTTTGCCAAATATTACAGCGCAATGTGAAGTGACTAATTTAACAGCACCAACAGCCACTGATAATTGTGATGGGCAAATAACCGGAACTCATAATGCCAGTTTGCCAATCATGGCTCAAGGAACAACAACAGTCACATGGACTTATGAAGATGCAGCAGGAAATACAAGTAGCCAAATTCAAAGTGTAGTTATTACAGATAATACAGCTCCAGTTGCCAATGTTGGAAGTTTGCCAAATATCACAGCACAATGCGAAGTGACTAACTTAACAGCACCAACAGCCACTGATAATTGTGATGGGCAAATAACCGGAACTCATA
>NZ_JABKCA010000004.1 GCF_013166655.1 Lentimicrobium sp. L6 | reverse complement strand
ACGTTGCTGTAATTGCGAGTGCAAAAGTACTGCTTTATTTCGCTTTTCCTAATGTAAATCAATATTATTTTTTTAAAAAATACGTAAGTCTTTCTATTTCTGAGGAATATGCTTTTATCTTTTTTTACATATTTAATATTACTCATCTAATCGTTGGGAAATATTGGTAATAAACTATACAATTACTACCTTATTATAAACGAAAAGAGGATGCTTCCAGCGAAAACATCCTCTTTTGGAAGGAACAAATACTACTTTATCATTAATTTCATAGTTTTAACTTGATTTTTACTTTGTAATTGAACCAAGAAAACTCCTTTATTTAAGTTTGACAAGTCTATTTGAGCATCACTTTGGTAATACTCTTCTTGAAAAACAATTTTTCCCGATATATCTATAATAGATAATTTGGCATCATTATACTCATGGGATATCTTAATAGAACCAAAACTTGGATTTGGTGACATATTAAAGAAAGCCTCTAAAGGCTCCTCTCCTATTCCAATAGTTGATTCATCATAACTCACATTAGAAGTTAAAACCTGATCCCCTGATGTACCACCATTATTATTAGCTGCATTTACTGCCGAATAGAATGTGATGATGCCTACATCTGTGCTTGGTGCAGTCCAAGTAAAGGCCCATTCTTTAGAATCTCCAACTGGTGTAATACCTGAAGCGGTATGTGTAATAGCCTTATTACCATTTGCCAATTGTGTTTGGCCATCAGCTGAAATTATAAACTGGCCTACTTTGTTACCATCAGCATCTTCAGCAGTTAGTTCAAATCCAAAGCGACCGGCATCGGCATCAGTGGCACTTAACATGACTTCATACGTTTCTCCAGTTACATATCCCAACTCTGGGATATTAGTGCTTATCATCCCATCTTGCTGAGTTGCAGTCCCAGCATGACATTGTGTACAAGTTGCTCCGTTATCTCCAGGACTTCCAGATTTACCTCCTGGTGAACCTCCATGGAATAGTGTTCCTGCAAAGAACAATGCCATTGCAGTTGGTGCCAATAATGCGATAAAAAATGAGTATTTGTTTTTCATAAGTTTAGTTTTTGTTATTAGATTTTTTGAATTTAGATTAGGGGAGTATATAATGAATGGAACTTATATTTGATATTAGATTTCTAATCTAGGATCTCTATATAAGGAATTACATAATGTACTCTTTACAAAAAACAACAAAAAATGCTTTCAGGTTGCACCTTAACAATTGTTTAACAGCAAGTAGTATAGACGCTTTTAGTTGAAAAGAATCCAACTTACACCGAATTTAAAAGAAGCATCGGCAGCTGGATAGTATGGACTGGCATAATAATCACTCCCCATGAAACTGGAATTAAAATGGTCATAACGAACAAAAAGACGTGCTTTACCAATCTTAGCATTTAAATAAACATCGATAAAAGGATAATCTCCTATCTCTTGTTCGTTTTGAATATGAAAAGAGCGTAAGGCTGGCATATACCTATTAGCATAATACTTAGTGAAAAAATAAGCTTCGAAACCCATTTCTAATTCAAGTGCTCCCTCAAATAAGATATTATGATAAAATAGCTTCGCCTTTCCAGAAAAGTCGGGGACTCTAATAATATCGGGATGTGACATATTCTGGTAGGTTAAGCGTAGATCGGCACCCCAATGACCAATGCGGATATCTTTTTCAGCTGAGATGACAATATGCTGGATGTTTTTAGAACTTTGCTTTGGCAGAATAGTAGAATCCAAATAGACCAAATTTGTCATATTCATCACTTGTGCTTCCACTTTTAATCTCTTCCGCTCATACTTCACAAATAGTTTTTGAATATCCGTTTTATCAAAATCATTATTCCAGGTGAACCTAGAAGATGAGAATTCCTGCATTATCCAATCTGGAGAGCGATGAACAATTTTAATTCCTCCCGTAAGCAAGTTTGTTCTATACTTTAAAAAGAGTTTACCATTAAACTGAAAATCATTATTTAAATAGTCTCCTATATAATAGGAGGCATCAGAAGAAACACTCATGAATTTGGTGAAATTCAGAAACACTCCTCCTATGACAGCCAAATGATTAAATTCTTGCTTTTGGCAGTGCTGATAGTAATTCACTAGTTCATGTCTTCCACCTGCGAAGAAATTTATAAGCTTAGGATGATTTGGGTCATCGCTGTAATCAGAATTAGAGTAAATGAATTCATTTATATACTTCTGCATCCCAATAGTATCAAAGAATGAGGAACTATCTGGATTAGGATAAAAGGGTAAACCATCATATATAATAGATTCCTGATCTTCATCAGTATAACGATAATTTTGTCTTTCATAATTAAAATAATGACTGATTTTACCAAGATGGGAGACCGGATCGAAATAAGGTTTCCTAAAATGAGTTACTGAATAGGCTTCGAAATCAATTTTATTGGTATCTGGAATATTTGAGAAATCAGGTTCGGGCCTAGAAAGGTAGAAAAACTGTTGAAATACTGCACCAGATATTCGTATCAGATTTTCAGCTGAAGCAAGGTTTGTAGCGATGATTTTTCGATTACTTTCTTGACTCTCTTCAAAATCAGCTAAACTTGTAACCCCTCCATTTTCTTGCAATACCAATTTATTATGATAATATTGAAAATCCGCTTTATACCTTGAGTTCTTGGTTCTATAACCCATTCCTCCCATAAAACCTTTCACGTCGGTCTTTTGTCTATTATATGCTCCTATCCTATTAAACAATTGGAAATCGAAATTAATTGTCAATTGTTGTTCCATAAAACTTTGGGCATGAGAAAACTTCAAACTGTTTTCCTTCTTTGCTCCCATCAGATAAAAAATCTCAGTATAAGGAGTTCGCGTATTGTATAGTTTAATATCCTTGGTATTCCAAAGATAGGCATTATAGCTCTTTACTCCTATACTAAAACCTTCAGATTCATTGAGCTGAAATACATGATTTTCCTGAGCTGACCCAATATTTCCTAGGTCATTATATGATACAGGCAGTAAATTAACGGGGTCATAGTCTCCTCCTCTATGGTTAGAGGTATCCATATAAATCAAATGCCTATAGTTTACACTGTCCAAAAACAAGGAATAAGAATAGACATCCATACTATCCATTCTAAAGAAAAAATCGATAATCTCATTTTGACTACTATCAGCGACCGAAATTAATGAATCATTGGCATTAATAGAATCATTAGAAATTTTTAATGTATCGAAACCTTTATTTATAGTGTCTTGTGAGTTTAATAAAGAATCAACAATAGCATAAGCAGAATCATTATTGATTTGAGCTGTTACTGGGTTTTGAATAAATATCAAAATCATAACAAATACTAATAACATGTTCCTTGCTAAAATCATTATGCGGATATCAATTTATTTAGTTTCAATCATGTTAATCATTAATGAAGAAAGCCTTTTACTAATCGTGTTTATTTGGCTGCAAATTTAATGAATAATTGAAGAAATGAATCTCCTATTCAACAAATTAGATTTTAATCACTTTTTGAAGATTTGATGAGCCTGATTCATAAGTAATTGTCATAAAATAAATCCCAGAAACCCAATTTTTCCCAAGCTGATTTTGAGGAGAATTTACCTTTATAGACTCCACCAACTGACCATATTCATTATGTATTAAAATTTCTTCAGCATTTTCTAAGCCTGAAACATTAAAATACTCTTGAAATAGTGATGGTGAAATCATTATTTTTCCTTCACTAACAGCATTATCCATACTTAACCAAGTGTCATCTTTAAAATAGGCCAAATATACATTGAAACTAACAGGACTATTCATTGTAATGTCTTCCATTGCAAAATCATCGTAAAATCGACCTGCTAATATTACTTGATTCGTTTCGGGAACCGCCATAGTTTTTATTCTTGCGGTCTCCCCTGTTAATTGACTTGCATCAATGACTTCTCCATTTTCATTAATCTTCACAAAATACACCTCTAAATATCCACAACAGAGATTATAAGTTAATGTTAGTTCTCCAAAATTAATATCGCCAAGAAAATGACCAGTTAGATAGGTATTCCCCACTCTATCTACCTTTAGACTTTCGATGCCTTCCATGGAATGAGAATAATAATGACGAGACCAATTTACATCACCATTATTAGAGAAATTGGCAACAAAAATATCTTCATCAAAATCGGCAGTAACATAATCCTCGTCTCCAATACTAACATTGGAACTAAATACTCCGCCAACAGTAATGCTTCCATCTGAGGCTACAGCCAATTTAGTATTCGGGCGCATATCGTTACCTTGAAACTGATAAGCCCAACTTAAGTCTAAATTTGAGTTCAATTTGATCATATATAAGCCAAGAGCTTCACCTGCTTCAAATGTTTCATCTCCAAATGTTATGTTTTGATAAAAGTCGCCAACAGCATAAACATTTCCATAAATATCCATGTCAACACCTGATACTTTATCTACACTGGCTCCTCCAGCTGTCATCACATTAATGAATTCACCATCGAGATTCATCTTAGCAATAAAAATATCGGTTCCATCTTGACTAAAAAGAGTGTCATTATCAAGAATAGTATAATCATAGAATCTACCACCTAAAAGAATCACATCATTTTTTATCTTCATAGTTTCAATAGATTCAGAATTTGGACCTCCGAATGTTTTTAACCATACAAAGTCACCATTAGATTGATATTTTGCGATATACATATCAAAACTCCCATTACTTGTTTCAACTTCCCCTCCCAAACTAATTTGAGTTTTAAATTTCCCCATGATATAAATATTGCCTTCAATATCGCAATGAACTTCTTGTGCAACTTGGTCGTCTGCTCCACCGTCTGTCATAGACCATTCATAATTACCATGTTCATCGACAACAAAAAGAATTAAATCGCTACCATCCTCAGCCACATAATTATTTCCTTCAATGGTGAATTCATTATCGAAATGAGAAAAAGCTATAATCTTATTCAAATTATCTGAGGCAATACTTTCTATGTCATTTGGATAATTATCGTTTCCATATTGTTTAGCCCAATAAAACTCCATATCCTGAGCTACAGTGTTGGTTGAAAATCCATAAATAAGAAATACAAAAAGTATAGTTGAAAATCGTTTATTCATGATGATAAGGTTCTTTGTTAATAATAGTAAAAGCACGATAAATCTGTTCAAGGAAAATCATTCTAATAATTTGATGAGAAAATGTCATTTGTGATAAAGCAATTTTTTGGTTTGCTTTTTTATAAACAGCATCACTAAAGCCATAAGCTCCACCAACAACAAAAACAAGGTTTTTGATACTTTGCAACATCGATTTCTCAACGAAAGAAGCAAATTGGACAGAGGTCATTTCTTTCCCATTCTCATCTAATAAGACTAAAAAGTCCGAAGGGTTTAGTTTATTTAAAATCAATTCGCCTTCTTTCAATTTAATTTCAGCCTCATTCATATTCTTGGTATTCTTTAAAGCAGGAATAATATCTAACTTGAATTGAATGTACCTTTTCATTCTTTTCAGATACTTTTCAATTCCCTTCTCTACTATACTATCCGTTGTTTTACCTACCAACATCAGGCTGATTCTCATATCATTAAATTTATTCCACAAGTTCAAATATTCGTATAAAAAACAGGATTTTGAAGACTTCATTCCTCATGATAACTCGCTATTTTTTATACTTAACACTTGAAAACAATATTTATTTACTCATTATGCAAACATAAGTAAAACATTGAAAAATGAAATGGCTTTATAGAATGTTAACAAAACACAATTATCTAAGGCTTAAAAACTCATAATCCCCAAAAATGATTAATTTTGTATTTATAATTCTGTTGATAGCAGGGTAAATTATAGAACCATGAAAAAAATCCTATTTCCAATTATTCTGATTCTTTTTAGCTCCGGCTTATATAGTCAGAACAATCAAGATTCTTTTGAACTCATTGCTAAAGCTTTTATGAGTAACGACAGCAAAAGCCTAGGAACACAAATGTCTAATACTTTGGATCTAAGTATAGGAACCAATGATGGAACTTTTGGTAAACAACAAGCCCTGGTTTTATTAAAAGACTTCTTTTTAAAAAACAAAATCAAAGCATTTAAAATAAAACATAAGGGAGCCAGTAATGAAAGAACCCATTATGCGGTTTGCGATATGCAAAGTGAGCAAAAAAAGTGGAGCGTATATGTTTTATTGAACAAAGAATCGAAAATCATCCAACTACAAATTGAAGATTAATGACTATTGAAGAAACAATAAAGTTCGCTCTAGAGGAAGATCTAGGCGATGGCGATCATACATCCTTATCAACCATTCCATCTGACCACAAAGGAAAAGCAAGGTTAGTTGCCAAAGAAAACGGAACCATTGCGGGAGTTAGAATAGCAGAACTCGTTTATAAAACAGTAGATCCTGAAACAGAATTGAATATTTTCATTAATGATGGAGAAAGAATAGAAATTGGAGATGTCATTTTTGAGGTTACTGGTAAATCTATTTCCATTTTATCAGCCGAACGATTGGCCTTAAACTTTATGCAAAGGATGAGTGGTATTGCTACTCAAACCCGTCAGTATATGAGTATTATAGATGGAACTAGAACTAAATTACTAGATACTAGAAAAACGACTCCACTTATGCGTCTTCTTGAAAAAGAAGCTGTAGCATTAGGTGGAGGAACCAATCATAGAATGGGACTTTACGATATGATTATGATTAAAGACAATCATGTGGACTTTGCTGGTGGAATTTGCAAAGCTGTGGATGCTTGTCATAAATATCTAATTGAAAAGAAAAAAGATTTAAAGATCGTGATCGAAATCAGAAACCTAAAAGAATTACAAACTGTTATTGATCATGGAGGAGTGGATAGAGTACTTTTAGATAATTTCACTCCTAAAGGTATTGAAAAAGCATTGGTGATGCTTAATGGGAAATATGAAAGTGAAGCCAGTGGCGGAATTGACAAAAACACCATTAGAGCATATGCTGAAACTGGAGTAGATTATATTTCAGTTGGTGCTTTAACGCATCATATAAAAAGCTTAGATTTAAGCTTACAAGCTATATCATAGTATAATGAAGAAAGTTTATATCATCAAAAAATTGAAGACTATTGTAATTCCTGGTTTCGATGGAGTTCCTATATATAATGTCTTAGATTTCTTTTTTAAAGGGGTAGTAAACGGAGCTATTACTACTCGTGCTTCTGCTATTTCTTTTAGTATGTTTTCGGCTCTATTTCCAGCTTTGATCTTTTTCTTCACCTTAATTCCTTTTATTCCTATAGAAAATTTCCAAGATGTATTATTAGAATTGATTCATGACATTACTCCTAACAAAGCTTGGGAGGCCATTGACTCTACAGTAGTCGACATTGTAAAGCGACCTAGAGGAGGCTTGCTTTCCTTAGGTTTTGTTTTAGCTTTGTTTTTTGCTACCAATGGTATTAATAGTATGATTGATGCTTTTAATGCTTCTTATCATACCATGGAATTTAGAGGGATTTTTATGCAAAGATGGGTAGCTATCGTTTTGGTATTGGTTTTAGCAGTATTGCTAATTGTTGTAATAACCACCATTGTAATAGGTACTACATTTTTCAATTATTTAGATGCAAAGGATTTGCTGCATGATAATTTTGTGGTCCAATTGATACAATGGTTCAGGTGGATTGCACTATTGGCTCTCACCTATTTTGGGATTTCTTTTATTTATTATTGGGGACCTGCCAAAAAAACGCCTTTTAAATTTTTGTCTGCAGGTTCAAGTTTAGTTGCCATATTGATGATGATTTCAAATATTGGTTTTAATTTTTATGCCAATAATTTGGCCACCTATAATGCACTATATGGTTCTATTGGAACTTTATTATTAGTTCTTTTATGGGTCTATTTCAACTCTATTATTGTACTGATTGGCTTTGAGCTAAATGCGAGTATTTATAATGCCGCACTTAAAGTCAAAGGAATTGATATCAAAATGATAAAAAAGCAAAACGAAGAATCAAAATAATTCTTTATCTGAAGAATTAAAGGAGAAATGATAAAATACTTTATTCAACTATTAATATTGCCTTCTTAAATTCCATATTCGAATTGTGAGACAAGACTTTCTAATTTATAAGATTCCAAATTAACAATAATAACCAACACTACTGATGTTGAATTAATTTCTCAAATAAATTGAGCATTAGTATATCCTTACTGAAGATTAAATTGAGATTGAATACATAATATATGTGGCAATAATAAATGATAAATTCAATTTCCTTAAAGAACCAAAATCTGAAATTATCAATGATTATCATGAACAATACATTACTATTTCAATGAAAAAAATATGGGGTTAGTTTATTTGAATGGCTTTATGAAATCCATATAAAACCACAGCCTAAAATGATATTTCAGGTTTCAAACCCTTTGATCGGAAAAACAAAATATTTATTGTTGAGCATCAGAGTATCCTCTACCATTGGAATCTGAGGATAAATACCAGTCAAATGAAAATGAAATTGAAATGTAAAAATTAAAATCATCTGATTAATGCCCATTCTATCTAATATACTTCTTATTCCCATCTTGAAAACCTACAACAAAAGCGTCTGGAATGATATCTTTGATTTCTTTTAGCAGTGTTCTTGCCTCTGCATCATCCTTAAAGTGTCCTATAGTATAAACGTATTTTCCATTGCTATTTTTGTAAGAATCTACACTATAATTACCATCCACTTGTGTGGCTATCCAACTAAGATTTATAGGGTTAGAATACACTCCTACTTGAACTTTGTACTCTATACCACTACTTGCTGTCAGCCCTGCTTCTTGACTCATATCCCACTGGTTATCAATCTGTAAACTAGCATCCTCAAGAATCACAATATCTTCATCGTCTGGAGCATCCTCTCCTTGGCTAATTTGTTGACGAGCCTTGGCTAAACCCACAGATATTCCATTACTAAAAGCCACAACAAAAGCATCTTTTACTCCTTGCTCTACTATTTCATCTTTCTTCGTTGTTGCATCGGCAATACTATTAAAAATACCTGAATAATAAATCCAGTAGCCATTTTGCATTCGTTTATGATAAAGTGGTTTTATACCATAAATCATAGCACTAGTTCTTGGGCGACTATAAACTCCTATTTGCACTGTATAATAAACACCCTGTAATGACGAGATATTAGTAGCAGAAAAGTCAATATTCCCAACGCTGGTTCTTCTCACAACGGCAACAGAGTTAATAGCTGAAGTTGATGTTCCTGTTTCTTCCTGTAAACTCAACAATGTAACAACCTCTCCATCTTTCCAAGAACGAATAAATGCATCAGGATAACCTGAAGCTCTGAGCGCATTTCTTCTAATAATAGCAGGATCCATTTCCTCAAAATTACCTGAAAAATATCTGATAAAATCAGTACCAGTTACTCTTTCGGCACTAATATCACTTATTCTATTAAAAAAGGTCTCTTTCTTTAACACTTTAAGGGCTGTAAATTGAACTCTATAAACAACACCATCAGTAGATGCTGATACAAACCCTACTTCTTGTTCAACTTGAGGATTCTTTTGAAGATTCTTTACTTGAGAGCTTACTCCTTGGTTATTTACAATAAGCTCCTCATTCTCTTCTTGCGCTGAACTAACTTTTTGTGAAGCATTAGGTTTTTGAGCAGCTGTAGTAATTATGGGAGTATTTTCCACAATAACTTCAGTTGTATTAGGATTTAAAGCTACCGTTTGCTGATTATTATTAGATTGATTTGTAGCAGTTATATTTTCTGTCAAAGTTTTTTCCTCATCAGATTCTACCTGATATGCCATCATGGTATCCACATCATGATCTTCTATCATTGTTTTGCCTTGCTGTTGCAAATCCAAAGCTTTCATTTCTAATGAATAAGCATCTTGCAAAAGTATCTTCTTCATACTAAAAGAAATACCAGGTTGATTGGCTTTTTGCCGTTTTTGTTGTGCCTGTTCGAAATAATTATCAATTTGGGAAAAGATATTTCGCATCAATTCTCTTTCTTCGGCACTTGCCAAATCCATCATCAATTGTTCCAATATCAATTGATTTTTTCGGTAGCGTGTTTTATTCTTCTGAGCAATAACTTCAAATTCCTCTAAAATTAAATACATGGCCACCTCTTCTTTATTTTTAGCCTGCTTGTATAAATCTTCTCGGGTTTGAATATTATTGGAGCGCTGAGCTCTTTGCTTTAATGAACTAGCTTCAGATAACAATACTTCTATCTTATCTTTTAAATCGCTGAGGTATTTATTAAAATCACGACTTGATTTTTGCGCTTCTCGTTGTTCTTCCTCCGATAAAGTTTCTAAGATACGATCCGCCAAATCGAATACTCTATTGGCTTCGTATTCTAAACTATCTGCTTTTTGGCGTAAAATATTTATTTTATGTGTAATAATATAGGATTCTTTATTTGATAGGCTACTTCCCTGCGACTGTACCAATAAAGCAATTTCTCTTTTAATAAGCTCCAATTCTTCAGTCAACATTTCTGCTTTAAAATTTTCTCTTTCATAAACGTGTAAATCATCCTCCGTAATTTGTGCTTTAGAAGAAGCTACTTTAGAAGTATTAGCAGAGTTCAAAGGTCTTTCTTCAACAACAAGGAGATTACTCACAGCCACTTTTCGACCAAAAACCTCAGATTTTCTTTGCTCAATACCTTGAAAAACTAATTCCTGATTTACTATGAGATTATTGTTTTGTAGTGGAGCTGTTGTTAAAACAAGAAGCTCAGGTTGAATATCGACAAGAGAAAGTAAAACTTGCTGTTCTTCATGTAAACTATTTCCCAAGGCCAATGCTTTCTCAGAATCATTTTGAAACTTAGTAGCTTTTATTTCTTTATCCACCGCAAATTTTAGAGCTTCCCTCCTTTTGAATGCATTTCTTTTTCTTTCTGCCTCTTCGCGCTCTTCTGATGCTTCGCTTAGTAATTTCACAGATTCATTAGCCAATTCTTGAGACAAACTATATGCCGAATCCATTCTGTTTCTTGAGGTTTGAATTTTCGCCAACAAATTTGATTGAATTTCTTGAAGTTTAAATGCTGGTGTATATTTAAATTCGGACAAACCAGTCTGCATACTTACAAATTTAGCTTTAGCTGCAACGAGATTGTTCTGTTCTATATCCTTTTCAATATCAAAAGTATATTGAGTGATTTTGTCTTTAATATTCCTTTCCTCATTCAGATACACCTGATAATCATCAGATACTTCTTTCAATGCTAAAGCTTGATATAAATAGTATTTAGCAGAATCGTTAATGGGTTTTCTTAGTACTGGATTATTAATTGATTCCAGTTGTAAACTAAAGCCATTACTCTTATTCAATTTCCCCTCAGCAGAAATAGCCAATCGCTTTTGCACCAAATCAACTTCTACCAAATGTGCTTGAGCTTGCAAATTCAATGTTCCTAACGCGTTCCTAATATCATTATCTGATTTAAAATTTTGAACATTTATTGATTTCAACTCTAACTTTTCTTTCACCATGGATGAATCCTCATCCATAGGGTTTGAAATTTGCACACCTCCTGTAAGCGGAATATCATCATTATTAGCTAATGAATTTGAACTAAAGACTTTATTCACATCCTTTGCAATTATATTTAAATTTGTTTGATGCTCTTCATTTTGTTTAGGAGTAGTATAATCAACTATTTCTTGATTTTGGTTTTCTACGAGAGTTTCTTCAATATCGGGTTTACCATACCTCAAAGCAGGAATTGTATTAATATCAACTGCAATCTGAGACGTATTTTGATAGAAAAATTGATTTAGATTAACTTGATCATTTCTTTGTACTTGACCATTAATTACTAAGAACTCTTGGTTTTCCTCTTCACTAAATATCTGAGGAATTGGAATAAACAATTCATTTACAGAATAGTTAAAAGCGCTATCGTTAATCTCTGCTTTAATATGCGCCACATACTTTCTTTGCATCTGCACATTTTTCACAAGAGCTTCATCTGGCATATTCTTTTCCAAATCGCTTTGCATATCTTTAACAGATTGTACAGATTCATCAATTAAAATACTTTGTTGGGCTATGCTCTGGTCAAATTGTTTAATAAGAGAGCTTGCAAAAGAGGCTTTATAAAAACTCTTCTTACTCTCTAAACTCAATCTATTTGCCTCTTCAACTTTTACTTGTGATAAGCTCTGAGAAGATATTTTTTCTATGCTCTCTTGCTCAAAACGATTGGCCTCCTCCAATTGTTGTATATAATATTGATTAAGCTGGTTCCTCTTCACCAGTATAAAGTCGATTTCGCTTGATAATGATTTTATTTGGTTTAGGGAATTTTGAATTAATGAATTATCAGAACTTGAAATTGTCGATGATAATTTAGGTTTAATGAAATAGAAGTTCTCTTTATCTTTTTGAGTGGAGGGGCTAAAAATCCTAGTGAACTTTTCTTCATTGGAACTTAAATCAACATTTGGAGATAATACCAAGTTCTGCTGTAAGTCTTTATTTGTAGCATCTTCAATAAATTCTTCAGCAGAACTCCAGTCCTGCTGATCTTGTCCGTATGATTTCACCAAGTCTCCTCGAGCATTTATCTGATAAGCAGGCATTGATTCAATAATAGAATTGGAGTTTACTATTTCTCCTGTTTCCATATTATAATCATTGGAGAAATCGGTAATCACCTTATGATTATTATATTCTTTTTCGAGTCCACGGTAAATCTGTTCCACTTTTTCAAAGTTACCATTCTTCAATTCTGTTTCTAATTCCTCAAACTTATCAGACATTTTCATAGACACTTGATTTGCATCAATGTTTGCTGATTCTATTGCCGATTTTTTTGCCCAGCAGGTGCAGCGTTAACGATAACCAACCGATTGAGAAATATGATTTCGAAGGAAGTAAAATGTAAAATAAAAAAACACAACAAATGTCAAAAAACATTAAGAAAAACTCAATAATATCCATTATTGTATTCTGCCTAGCTTCTCTCTTAATATTGCTACATATTGCTAGCTCCTGGGGGCTGTAAATACTTTTTTTCAAAGCATCTGATGTGCTATTCAATTTCTTTTTAGAAATCCTAATCTATTCATACCCATTAAAAATTGCTGCATAACAAAATATCATATTCTATAGTTTTTTAAATGAAAACAATTATGATATTCTACACCTATTCAGAACTAAAATGATGACATAATATCGTCTGAAGGGGCAACTATTATATCATTAACAGTGGTTTCTATTAATTCATATGCTAATGGTAACTTCTCCTGAAGTTCCTTTTTATTTCTGATCCTCCATTCTTTTTCATTAGGGCCATATTTTTCTTGAATATTCCAATAGGTGCTAATTATCCAATAAGCATATTCCTGAACTAGAATTCTTTGATATAACTCGTCGTCTATTTCCTGAAGTTCTTTATAATCTTCTATTCTAAAGCATTTCTTGTCAATAGCAATATTCATAGATTTTACAATTGTAGCGTTTTCATTATTAAAAGCCCACTCGTTTGGAAATATATAAAACAGGCCCACATCAGAAATATGATGTAACAGATGTTCCACTACTTCCATTGTTTGTCTTTGGGGTTCAATCATGATAACATCGCATACACTATAGTTTCCCATTTCAAAAGCAAACATCTCTTGCTCAGTTTCCTTTGACATTTTGTTATGATGTCCTGATAATACGGGAATAGTTGTGGCATATTGAGATAAAGTATTAATAAGACGATGCTGAAGTTCTAAATCCAAACTAGAATCTTGTGGTAACATCTCTTGATAACACTTTCCGACCTTCCTCAGGAAATCGTTTGAAACCTGGTTCATGGCACGAAAATCCATACCATAAGTAAACATACTCTTGGTAAAAACTTGAGCATCCTCAACTTCATTTATCTTCATTTGTAAATGGGAAAAATTTATTGCATTAGTGTCTACTTTCTCCTTTAACACAGCATAGCCCCATTTTTGTTCCTTTACTAATTTCATCATCTCGGCTTCTGATTGGGCACATGAACCAAAACTTAATATTAAACTCAAAAAAAGTAAACAGCTGATTTCTCTCAACAAGTCTTTCATATTATTGTTTTATAAAATTAATAGCTTCATCAATATGTATATCTAGGCCTTCATCTACTTGGGTAGCTGTTGGCATTGATATTACATCAGGGCTAATACCAATGCCTTCAAAGGATTGAAAAGCACCATTGTACAACATTTCAACATCTTGAACAGAAATTCGTGTTGTCCACTTCCCTCCTCCATTGGTGAGTGTGATATGTTCACTTCCTGCAAAAATGCCAAAAGTTTGTTCTCCAATAGTTTTAATATGACTCTGGGTTTTCATGGCAGCAGTAAAATATTCGGCTGCACTTGCTGTCCCTTTTGAAGTTAGAACAGCTACCTTTTTTACAAATTGATATTCGCCAGAAGCCTGTATATTAAAATCATCAGTCCAAACACCAGCCACATATCCACCTTCTGCTCTTTGGTCTGGATAACCCTCAAAGTTTTCTGTTAACCATTCACTTAGATTGGATACGGCACTTCCTTCTCGCTCTTTCACTCTCATTCTCACTAATGAAATAGTTTCAGGACTACTGAAAAATCTTCCAGCCAAATAGTAAGCGAATGGTCCCTGCCCTCCTCCATTTGTCCTCACATCTATAATAATTCCTTCCTTTTCTTTTAATGCATTTAAGGCAGCATCAACTATGGTTTTAAATTGATTAAATTCAGCCTCTGACTCATTTACTGGTTCAAATTGCTTTGATAGAATATAACCTATTTCTGGATTGCTTTTTAAGCTACCATAAGAAATGTAAGTGTTAGATTGAGTCGATTCTTCCAGATTGATGAGTAAAGGAGTATTATGAGCCACCATATTTATAACATTCTCATTCATATTCGGTTCAAACTCTGTTTCTTGATGATTGAAAGTAAGGCCAGAATGTCCATCTTTTAATATTGTCGAAAAAATGGTATTAAAATCATCGAATAATTGCTGGTCTGTATATGTAGTACTTATTTTCTTAGAATAAGAATCATAAATAGCTTGCCAATCAATATTTTTACGATGCATTAAAGGATAGTATCTATTATAAATATCCCAAAACTCCTTAAACACTTTTTGCTGTTCGGTTTGTACAATCGGAGGTTCAGTAACTGTAGATTTTTCTTTCTTACATGAACTTAGACCAATACTAAAAATGATGGTCAATAAAACTATTATATTTTTCATTTTGCTATGTTTTATCTGTATTAATTCAATCAAAAGTGAGATAAAAAATTGAAAATTCACATTTCTATTATCTAAACAACACTGAAATGATTATCAACAACTTAATTCTGAGTATTATCCCAAACAATGCTAGCAAAATCGGAATTGCCTGTACCAAAATACCCTAAGGCACCATTAGACCAATTCGATTTTGGATTTGCAGGACTTGCTCCTCCACCAGGCCCTCCGCCCCCATCTATTTGCTCATCAAGTGAATTAAAATAATGATAAGACTTTTCATCAATTGTTCTTAGTTCTATCATAATGACAACGTCATTTTCTGTTTCTTCATCTATGTAAATAAATGCATTGTTTGAACTTTCGAAATCTTCGTAATCGCCGATAATCATTCGTTGGTTATTATAAGGTTCTTGACTATTTATAAAGGATTCGATTTGATAATAATTGTTATTTTCCGAATGATTGGTAAACCATATTTTAACACCGTTCTCAACTCTATTTTCAAACTCATCTTCTCTTATATCTAGTTTAATACTGTCAATGGCAACAAAAGGAGCTACTTTTGCGGAGGCCACAAACTCTTTTTCTCCAATGTTAACCTGAAGAGTGTACTCCATTAACTCTTCAGCTAAAAAACTAGTCAACAAATAATCACCCTCCTCTAAATAACTCATTTCATAGGCAATACCATTTTCATCTGATAAACTCACTTGTGCATTTTTTACTTCAGCGGGTGAACTTGGGCTAAAGTAACTAGTTGTTTGGCTAATATTTACGATAAAATCATGTTGACCTGCATATAAAACACCTTGGATGACATATTGTGGATTGGCATCGTTTAAATCAATATCAATTACTTTTGTACAAGAGTAAAACATTGATATAAAAGCTATTATAATGATATACTGAATCTTTTTCATGATATTAAAATTTAAAATTATAAGAAATAGAAGGCACAAAACGAAATAATGAAGTTTGAACAGCTTCCGTTTTTGACGGGTCTGATTCATTTGGTCTAAAAGTGATGGTATAAGCATTCTGTCGACCATAGGCATTGTATAATGAAAAATTCCAGGAAGAGAAAA
Source organism: Lentimicrobium sp. L6 (assembly GCF_013166655.1). Taxonomy (NCBI): domain Bacteria; kingdom Pseudomonadati; phylum Bacteroidota; class Bacteroidia; order Bacteroidales; family Lentimicrobiaceae; genus Lentimicrobium; species Lentimicrobium sp. L6. The sequence goes on along the minus strand of NZ_JABKCA010000004.1, from coordinate 92,220 downwards.
CCCTCTTTTTTACTTGAATGCTTTCACCAGTTTTAGGGTCTATTGATTCTTTGTATTTTTTCCCTTCCAATGTTACACCAATATCAAGCCTATGATAGTTGGGCATTCTGTATCCATTTCTTTCAGTATAATAAGGAACAACATCGCCATCAATTTGATATTTTCCTGAAGGAAAGGTTACTGCATTTCCAGTATAATAAACCCAATTGGCTGCCAACTTCACTCTATCAGTTAAATTATACATCACCACAATCGATATATCATGAATTCGGTCTTGCTTTGCAGGATAAGAAGAACCAAGGTTGATTTCAGGTATTTTCTTAAATGCTCTAGAATAGGTATATCCAATCCAACCAGTTAATCTTCCTTGTGTCTTTTTCAATAGAAGTTCCAAACCGTAAGCATATCCTTTTCCATAAACCAATTGACTTTCCACTGTTTCATTTAAAAATAGATTAGCCCCATCTTTATAATCAATTTGGTTATCGAAGGTTTTATAATAAGCTTCGGCAGAAAACTCCAATGAATTTGAGAGGAAATTTCTAAAATACCCCACCGCATATTGATTTACAATCAGAGGTTTTACATTATTAGAACTTGGAATCCAAGCATCGGTTGGTTGGCCGGAGGTAGAATTGGACAATAAGTGCATATACTGTGAAACTCTATTATAAGATGCTTTTAAAGAGCTAATTTCATTCAACTGATACTTAATATTTAATCTGGGTTCAAATCCAAAATACTGTTGTATCGATTGCCATTTTTTAATGGTAGTATCTTTTGAAATGAGTGTACCATTATCATCAAAATTATATTTAGTACTGGGTCCAACATAATTAAAATGAGAGATTCTTAAGCCATAGTTTATTGATAATCTTTCAGTAGCAGTATAATTATTCTGTAGATAAATTGAACTTTCTATGGCATGTTTGTTACTTATTGTCAGTGTTTTATTTCCATCTTGATTAAAATCACCTGGCAAGAATTTATGATATACCATATTAGCACCAAATTGCAAGGTATTTTTTTCATTCCAGTAATAAGTAAAGTCTTGTTTGATATTATAATCTCGAATAAGAGATGTTAAAGAAAACTTCTGAGTCCCTCCAGTCATATTTATTTTATAACTATAGTCAGAATAAATAAAAGAGGTATTCGAAAACAATTTCTCACCAAAAATATGGTTCCAGCGGAGTGTAAGTGTTTTATTTCCCCAATCGAAGCCAAAACTAGAACCCATTCCCAATTTATCTCTTCCAAGATAAGCAGACAAATATATCCGGTCTCTTTTACTAACTTGATAATTGGCCTTCGCCGTCAAATCATAAAAATACAATTGATTGTTTTTTAATTCTTTCTTGCTGGACAGTTTGAGAAATAAATCAGCATATGTTCTTCTAGCTGAAACCACAAATGAGCCTTTATTTTTTACAATGGGAGCTTCAATCATTAGTTTTGACGAAATCAAACCAATACCACCAGAAACGCCCAATTTCTTACTGTTTCCATCATTCATTTTGATATCCAAAACAGAAGAACCACGACCACCATATTTTGCTGGAATACCTCCTTTATAAAGAGTAGCATCTTTGATGATATCAGAATTAAAAACAGAGAAAAAACCCATTAAATGGGAAGCATTATAAACCGGAGCTTCATCCAAAAGAATTAGGTTCTGGTCGGCACCTCCTCCCCTTACAAAAAAACCACTATTTCCTTCTCCTGCCGACTTAACTCCTGGAGTTAGCTGAACGACTTTCAGAATATCTTTCTCGCCAAATAAAACAGGAATACTTTCAATATCCTTTTTTGAAATCTTGGTGATACTCATTTCATTCTTTGTCACATTTCTATCGGCACTTTCGGCGGTTATTTCCACTTCGTTTAATTCCATTGAATTTTCCTCTAATTCAATATCCAGCTGCATATTTTCGTTTAATGAAATGGTTTTTCTAAGAGTTTGATACCCCATATATGAAAACTCTAAAACATAATCCCCTTGTTTTAGGGTCATTGAGTAATAGCCATAGCTGTTTGAAATGGTTCCTTTAGAATAATCTTTGGAGACCATCACAGTAGCTCCAATTAGGTCTTCACCTGTTTCTGCATCTTTAATACGACCACTAATAGTATGCTTATTTTGTGCGAATAGGCTGACAAAAGTGATACAGAAAAGTGTCATTAAAAAGGTTTTCTTAGTTATTCGTTTTTTGTATTTATTCATAAATGATTTTAGTTTCAATAGTTTAGTTTCTCACAAATGCTATCCTGTGTATATTTATCTATTCCAAAAAATTGAACATACTCCACCTTAGGCAAAACCAACTGCTTCTTTGATTTTACATATACATGGGATAGCTTCATTTTTATATTATTGATTTGTGCTGTAAGCTCGGCTAGGAAAGGGGCTTTCAAGCATAAAAAAAATTCTAAAGACTCGTCTGGCTTAAATATGACTCGATATAAACTATCGTTCATCTTTTCAAACTCTAAACCATAAGCCAACTTATTTTCGGTATAAGTTAGGTCTTCTCTTTTACCTTCCTCCTCTAGCAGTATCCAATAATATTCGATAGGTTGTTCTGGATTCAAAATCCCATTCTCATCGAAGTTTGCCTCATAAATAACTATATTACTATTTAGGCTCCTCTGTGTATAGAATAGGATATTAGGAATGCTATCCATTGATACAGAAGCAAAACCTAGACTTGGCAATAGAAATAAAATACTCAAGAATACTCTCATAGAAGTTTGTTTTGTTGATACCAGATGATTGATTTATTAATACCCTCCTCTAATTTTGTTTGAGGAATAAAACCCAATTCTTTCCTCATTTTTATTGAAGAACAAGCCCAACTAGAAGCTACCAATTCATGATATTTATCTTTATTGAGGAGTGTTGAACGGTTTGTAATCTTGCTAAATGCCGAATTAAAACTGCACACCAATTGAACGAGTTCCTTTGGAATAACCAATTTTAATGTCTGTTTGTGAAATTCTTTTTTCAATAAAGAAGCAAAGGCATGACAGGAATAATTGCTACCATCACTAACAATAAAAATCTTGGATTGAGTTTTCTTTTCAGCTGCTACTAGAGCTACTGCAGCTAAGTCCTCCACATAAATAAAAGATAGTTGTTGATATTTGGTATTCAGATAAATTTCTAGGCCATTTTTAATCAGTTTGAAATAACTCAAATAACCCATATTTCTGGGCCCGTAAACACCAGTGGGGCGCAAAACAACAAAATCTAAATCAGTTTGATTTTGTAAATATTGTTCGGCTAGCCATTTACTTTTCCCATAGGAGGATGTTGGTGATGGATGAGCCAGCTCCGTTGCTATATCTCCAATTATCTTATTAGGTCCCTGTGCAGCTAAACTACTGATATAAACAAACTTTGCTGTCAGCATTTGGATTCCTCTTAAAGTCTCCACTAAATTTACAGTTCCCTGAAAATTCACTTCAAAATAGTCTTTTACATCAACAGCTTCTGTGATTCCTGCATTATGGATTATGGCATCAAAAACACCAAATTTTCGCTTTATTTGATATAGCTCTTTCACCATACTTTCTTTTTTAGTGAGGTCGATATTAACCAGATGAATGGCTTGGTCAGCTATATATTTTAGGTTTGAAGTGGAACGTATGGCAGCAAAAACCCGATAACCTTTCCTCAAGGCTTCTTCCACTAAAAAGCTTCCTACAAATCCTGTGGCTCCTGTTATTAATATATTTTTCATGAAACCAAGTTTTTATAATAACAGCGCCTACGTTTGTGCTGTTCATGCTCAAATAAACGCCACATTTGTTGAACTTTCTTATTGTCTTCCAATTCTATATTTGATTCAGCTTGTTCAATTCCAAACTTCAAGGCACTATTCATTATTTTGCTCATAATCATAGCATTCACACCTTTGTTTTGATATTCTGGCAGTACAGCTAATAGATATAAATCCAAAGTATCGTTCTTTTTCATGGCTTTTATGAGATGATACCAACCTAGGGGAGCAATTTTTCCCTTGGCTTTTTGTGTGGCTTGTGAAAATGATGGCATTGCGATACCAAATCCTATGAGCTCACCATCTTTATTTTCTATGAGACTCAAAAAATCTAGTTTCACCAAGAAGAGAAACATATCTGCATAGTGTTTCATCTGTTTTTCGGTTAATGCCACATAGCCATATAAATCTTGATAGCAAATGTTCAGAAGCTGAAAAACTTTAGAAATATAGCGCTTCAAATCTCTTTTAGAATGAAGCTTCACTTCATTTAATTGGTATTTATGGGCCACAAAATCTGAAATCTTTTGGACCCTTTCAAAAGAACCACCTTTGGCAAAAATTTTATATTCCAACCAGTCGGTCTGTTTTTTAAATCCTAGGCTTTCAATATGTTGCTGATAATATTTATAATTATAGATGGTAGCAAATGTGGAAACCTCCTCAAAACCTTCAATAAGCATTCCTTGTCTATCGAGGTCTGTAAAACCAAATGGACCATGTACTTTAATTATATTTCTTTTCTGAAACCAATCAATAGCTGTGGCCATTAATGCTTCAGATACTTCTGGCTTGTCCACAAAATCAAACCAGCCAAATCTACCTACCTGCTGCTTTTCTTTTTCACATTCGTGTTTGTTAACAATACAGGCAATTCTCCCTACTATTTTTCCATCCTCAATAGCCAAAAACAATTGCATTTCGCAATGCTCCATAGCTGGATTTTTAGAGGATAGGGTAGCCAATTCATCCATATGTAATGGAATGGCCACTTGTTGGTTATTTTTATATAATTCAGTATAAAACCTTACAAACTTCTTGAGTTCTGCCCTAGTTTTAACTGCTTTTATTTCTAATGACATAATTGAACTTGTTTGCAATGAATATTCACCAATTCGGATATGGTAATAATGGCTTCTCGTATTTGTGCTCTGCTGTGTAATGCTGTTAATGAAAACCTCAACAAAGCATCTGTTTCTTTCACAGCGGGTGCCACTACAGGATTTACATAAACTCCTTTGTTCATGAGTTCTTTAGCAATCTTGAAGGTGGCTATAGAGTTTCTGATATATATAGGAATGATGGGTGTTTCGGCATTTCCGATATCAATATTTAATTCCCTCATGAGTTGAATGGCATAGTGTGTATTCTCCCAAAGCTTTAAGCGCAGCTCATCACTTTCTCTAATTATTTTAAGGGCGGCTAATGCTGCTGCAGTAGAAGCTGGAGGCAAACTGGCACTAAATATATAAGAGCGTGAGGAATGCTGTAGATGTTCAATAATTGCTTTATCGCCAGCAACAAATCCGCCTACGGAAGCCAAAGATTTACTAAAGGTCCCTCCTATTAAATCCACTTCATCGCTGATATTAAAATGAGATGCTGTTCCGGCACCATGGTCACCAATAACTCCAATGGAATGGGCACAATCTACCATCACTAAGGCATTGTGTTTTTTGGCTAACCAGGTAATTCCATCGAGCTGAGTGATGTCTCCATCCATGGAGAAAATACCATCGGTAATGATAAGCTTATTGGCTTGCTGATGATGGCTAAACTTTTCAAGTTTAGCATTTAAATCACTCATATTGTTATGACGGTATTTTATCCTTTTCGCATAACTCATTCGGCATCCATCAATAATTGAAGCATGGTTCAATTCATCTAGAAAGATGATGTCATTTTTATCGGTAATGGCTGGAATAACTCCAGAATTCACCTGAAATCCTGTTGGGAAAATCAGTACTGCTTCTTTTTTTAAGAAGGACTTTAATTCGTTTTCTAATTCTAAATGCAAATCGATGGTTCCATTCATAAAACGGCTCCCGGTACAGGAACTTCCATATTGGTCTACTGCCATTTTTATGGCTTCTTTTATTTTTGGATGCCCAGATAGTCCCAAGTAATTATTGGAACCGAACATTAATACTTCTTTATTTCCGATTAATGCAGTTGAAGATTGGGTGGAGCTGACAGAATTAAAATATGGATATAGTTTACTCGCTTTCAATAGCCTGGCCTGCTCTACTACTCCACTGTTTTCAAAACTCTTAATATGACTCATATATTCATCTTTTTGTTTGCGTTCTTGTTGAATTATTTTTTTGGGTAATGGACTTGATGATTTCCATCTATATATTGAGGTATTTTATTGATGATAGTTAATACACTATCGCTTTTCATTGCTTCGAAAAAATTGCGACCATAGGTTTCAATGGATTTTGGAAAATTGAGATGAGATAAAATACTGGGCATGATATCTATTTGTTGAACTACCTCTGTTCTTCTTGCCTGCAAATCTGTACCTGGTTCGAAAATAAATAGCGGAATAGAAAATGTTTTTTGAGGAGTGTAATATTCAGAATTCCAAGGTATAGCAGAATGGTCGGCAGTAAAAACAAAGATGGTGTTGTGATACCAATTGGTTAAACGAGCTTTGCTAAAGTATTGTGAGATGGCATAGTCGGAATAGGAAATGCATCGACAAATGGGATGTCCTCCCTCGGGGGATTTGTTTTCATATTCCTGCGGAACCACGAAAGGATTATGGGATGAAAGGTTAAATACGGTACTAAAAAATGGTTTGGGCGTTTTTGATTGCTGCTCCAACATAAACTGAAGAAAAGGCTCATCCCAAATCCCCCAAGTTCCATCGAAATCCTGATGTTGATTATACTCATCCATCCCATAATATTCATCGATTTCTAGATGCTGACACATTTCATCGAAAGCCATAGAACCATTATGAGCACCATGAAAAAACTGAGTAACATACCCCTCGTCCTTCAATAATTTGGGCAGGCTTTCTTGATAATCAGCTTCTAAAATGGGATTTAATGCTGCAGGAAATGAGGCCAATATAGCTGGAACAGCATCTATGCTTCTACGGCCATTGGCATAGGCATTGGTGAAGTATAAACTTTGCTGCATTAATGAATCAAGAAAGGGCATATATCCGGTTTCACTTTCGTTTTTCAAGCTAGGATTTAATAGAAGTGATGCCTCACTCGTAAAACTCTCCAGGATAAAAACCACCACATTTTTCTTCTTAAATACTGCTGAGGAGTCTGGAATGTGCTTCACTCGTTCTACTTGTGCATCAAATTCAGAATCTTCAAATTGAAACATCGATGTCAATAATTGAAAACTGGTATTGCTAATAGCAGCCTCCTCAAAAGGATTATTGGCATATTTCCATGCATCTGATTTCTTTAAAACTGAAATTGGAAAAACAGAAAAAGAAGAGATGCTCAAAATAGATATCAACCCTATTATCAAATATATAGACCATTTGTTTTGGATAAAGAGTTTTCTCTTTAATTCCATTTTATCAATTAATGAATTGGCTTTAACAATGCCCCAAATAATAATCAGGAAACCAAAAGCGGCGTACCAATAATCGTTTAGGAATCGATATAAAAGAATGTGGATGTTTTTTTGGGTGGTCAAATATTGAAAGAAACCCAAATCTAATCGTTGAAATGAAAATGGGAAATAGAAAATATCAATAATGATAAATATGAGATTCAACAGGTTAGCCAGGATAAATAAACTGTTCAGTAATTTCTTTGATTTACCTGTTTTATTCCTAAAAACTATTGTCAATAGGAAATAAGGGAGATTTATAACAAATAGCGCAAATAGGTCATATTTAATCCCCAGAAAAAATATTTTTCCCATTTGAAGAACACTTGTGGATTCATAAAGCCAAGCATTAGCCATCATAAAAGCCAATCGGCACAATAGCAATAAAAACAAGAGTATCGCTAAACGAATTCCATTTCTATAAATGATATTTTGTATTTTCTCCATCTTCATATTTAAAAACTGACTTCTAATCTTAATCGTAAACCATGCTTGGCAGATACCTTATTGAATTGACTTCCTCTATTAATTCGAGTGACATATTCCACTCGTAAAACCTTAAAAATATTGGTGATACCGAAACCCATTTCCATATAGGGCTCACTAAATGGTGCTTTCAAATACTTGGGAATTTCAATGCCCTTGGAATGGTCTCCAACTAAGCCTCCCCAAAATGCTTTAAAGGAAAGGGATTCGCGTACGTTGAGTTTTTTCACCAATGGAATTTTGCTCAACAGAACTCCTTTTCCATTTAAACTGAGGTGTAGATTCGCATATAAATCAGCTACAAATGAAGTATGATGCAATAAATTATAATGGTAACGAGCAAATCCTAAATCTCTGGTTCCCCGAGGAGTATTCAGTAATGGATAAGGAATTTCGCCTTTTATATAGCCCACATTAAACATGCTTCTGATAAAAATTCTACCAAAGTTTATTTTGTTTTTAATGGAAGCATTTAAATGAAGATAGTTTTGTTTCGTCCACTTCTGTCCACTTAAATAGGAAACCTGTCCCATAATGGCAGAGAGATGAATAACTGGTTTTTGGTTTCCGTAATAAATGCGATAGAAAAAGCCATCGTCATAGGATTGGCCAAAAGAAAATCGAAAATCTGCCATTAAACCATAATTATTAAAATAGCTGATACTTTGCCCCTGACTTTCGAATGGTATGTATTTATTACTATAATATCTTTCATAGAATGGACGAAGTAATAAACCGATATCATTGTTTAATTGTCGTTCGAAAGTGACACTAAATTTCTGTTGCTTTAGTAGATATGGATTTGGTTGTTGACTGGTGATTGCTGACAGTATATTCCCTCCTCCACCTTCAAAGGGATTTTCTCGAATAAATTCAACAAACTTATCTCTGGTTAATGCATAATAATCATAATCATACTTCAGCATTAAGGTCGTTCGGTTTTCGAAGGGAAGCAGATAATTCACTTTTGCTCCATATTTAAAAGCTTTGTCTTTCATTCCATAACCCAAATATCCACCCAGTGAAATATTCTTCTTCCAGTTCTCACTGGTTCTAAATGGCAAAGTGAAACGATTTCCTTCAATGGCATTATTGCGGTAAATATCCATATAAGAACCAATATCTATCTTGTTGATATTGTAATAGCCATTGAGGGTCATATCGGAGAATCGTCCCAAGTTTTTCACCCAAACATTTTCTTTTAGTAGCGTAATTCCCTGTTGTGCTTTAGATTCTAATGAATCGTAGGGTTTGACCACTATTTGAAAATCATTAGTTTCTATTGTATCCTCTTCAATGCAATGGTATTCTATATAATTCTGGAATAATCCATTTAAAGGTGTTTTTGTGGAATCTTGTGAAGTCGACAAACTTAAGATGGCTTTGGTCTTTTGGGAATGAAAATACCAACCTATATCTTTTACTTCCTGAAACTTCAGTACTGTTTCAAATGCATCTACAAAATTAAACGACTTAGAGGAGGCTAGTTTTGCATGAATAGAAGTAAGAGCAAAGCTGCTGCTGTCCACCCAAAAATGACCGATAAAGGCTATGCCTTCTTTGTTTTTAGGAGTAAAATCCACTTTATATTGCTTATTCAACTTTTCTCCAATACTATCTACAATGTAAATATGGTAGTACATTTTATAGTTGGACGAGATGGGGCTAGGTAAGCCATGAGACAATAGCACCGTCTGGTTATTATAGAAATTGATATTTCCAGCTACCTTTTCATTTAGTACAACATTTATACTCTTCTCTAGTTGAGGCATTAAGCATTCCGAACTCTCTTTCAATAAAATTCTCTCCTCACCTTCTTCGCTATTCTTTACTTCTTCTTTCTTTTCACTTATCAATACTGGAACAGCATTGGTTGAGTCTGTTAGTTTTAAAAATGCATCTTGCTGCTTGTCAAAAATATTACTACTCGTAAAGCCCTGGGAAACATTATTTAAAAACACAGATTTGCGCTGATATTGAATTTGTTTAGGATAGCTTTTATCTGCTGGATTGTTTTGCTTTTTATGCTTTATAATTTGCGACATTAACCATTGCTCATAGCTATCATCAGGCTTCACAATCACCTCATTTAAGAGCATATGGTTTTCGTTTAGGTATATCTCCACGCTCCCCTTATTGGATATACTTGAAATAGGAAGCATTTGTTTTTCAAATCCTATAAAGCTACATGTGAGTGTATCTTGATTACTGAACTGACCTTCAATAGTAAAGAAACCATTCTCATCAGAACTGGTACCACATGCTCCTTGATTGATAAAGACATTAACTCCTGGTAATGGCTCATTAAATTCTGCATCAAGTATTTGACCTTTTAATGTCTGACTATTTGCATAAGAATGATTTAACATCATAAATAAGCTCAAGGCAAGGCTTAAATAACAGGCTACAACTTTTACAAAGCATCTATTTCTCAATAAGATTGTCATTCAATAAAATCTCTATTTAATTTATTATTAATGTATTGGCTTCATCAATTAAATGATAATGAAACATAATCCGCTCATAGGGTTTATGTAGTCCTGCTCTGAAGCTGTATTCTTACAAACAGCTATACTTTGGACAATTAAACACTTGAAATTTGAATAGTAGATTTTTCTCTATAAGGTGATTTTGGAGGATATTGTTTTGAAAATATTGATTACTGATGATAATAATTATTGGCTGGATGATTAGGAGAATCATTCAATATGGCCTGTGATTGGTGGCAGTTTATATTATTCTGAAGGGAAGTTTGGAAATTCTGTTCTACCAATTGCTTTATCATACTCGTATTTATCATAGTTTTAATTGCAAGAGATTGTTTTCTCTTTTTCTTGTTGCAAATAAATTGATTCCTATCGTATTGGTTTCATTTTTTAGCCCATCGACATCTGTTGCACTACCAACGGTAAAAAATGTAAGTGCTTATATGAAAAGATGAATGGATTATATAGCCATTGATGAGCGGAATAAAGGTTGGATTTTTTGGGTTTATTGTTTCGTCGCTGTTCTTTCTGTTCTCCTCTGATGCTTTTCAGGCGACTTTGAAATATTCATGACATTCATATTTCAATAGATGTTGCGGTAAAGACGCTTCGGTCGTTATCTTGATGCGCTGCACCTTGTTGGAACAACCTTAGTTTTTTGTAGATATTTCTATGCTTTGCACCCTAATAATTGTATAAATTAGATGAAATAAAAAAGCCATATGCTTTACACATGGCTCAACTCATACTTCTCCTTATTGATTATTTTTTTAGCAGACGATTATTTAGAATCTTAACCAGAACATTTTCTTTATAAGCCCTCCCCAGCGGAATGGCTTTTTTATTGACTTCTAAAACATTTCCATCAATGGCATCAACAGCGTGAATATTGATGATATAGGATTTGTGGACTTGAGCAAAGCTTTTACTCGGTAAGGTCTCTACCATTTTGTTAAGACTTAAGTAGGTAATATAGTTTTGTTTAGCGGTATGTATGCTGATATAATCTTTGAGAGATTCGATATATAGAATTTCAGCTATTTTCACTTTCAACAAACGCTTGTCTACTTTTATATAGATAAAATCATCCTCATTTAATTCTTCAGATTTCTGCGACAGGCAAAAGGCTTTATAGGCTTTCTGGCTTGCTTTTAAAAACTTAGCATAGGAAATGGGTTTTAAAATATAGTCTATCGCATTAAGTTCAAAGCCTTTTAGTGCATAATCAGGATAAGCTGTGGTGAAAATTATCATAGGAGGATTTTCAATAGATTCCAACATGTCAACTCCAGTTAATTGAGGCATATTGATATCTAGAAAAACTAATTCCACTTGTCCTTCTGATATGACTTGTAAAGCTTCCATTGCATTTTTACATGCAGAAACCAATGATAAAAATGGTGTTCTTTCCACAAAGTCTGCCATCCCAGCTAAAGCAATAGGCTCGTCGTCAACTACAATACATTTCATAAGTCAAGAATTAAGTGAACATTAAACAAACCATCCTCCTCTTTATATTCATATACATATTGATTTGGATAGATTAATTCCAATCTCTGTTTTAAGTTTTGAATGCCAATTCCACCATTATTCTTGGCAGATTCGATGGTACTCATAGGATTACTAACTTTCAGGTTTAATCGATTATTGTTTAAAGTGCAGCTAATATTTATGATACACTTATCTGCTGAAGCACCATGTTTAAAAGAGTTTTCAATAATAGGTAATAATAGAAATGGTGCGATATTATAGGAATTCATCAATTGAGGAAATTCACTATTTAACTGCAATCGGTCTCCCATCCTTAGCTTCTCCAATTCCAAATAATTTTGTAAATGATTTATTTCTTTCTCCAAAGCAATCATTTCAGTATTGGTTTCATATAATTGATAGCGCAGTAAATCTGACAATAACTGCAGAACCTCTTGTGCTTTTTCACCATCTTTTTCAATCAAAAAGTTGATATTATTGAGTACATTGAATAGAAAGTGGGGATTAGTTTGTGCTTTCAAAAATTTTAAATTGGCTGCAATATTCTCCTTTTCTTTAACAGCTAACTCTTCCCTTAACCTTAATTGGTCTAGGATAAGCCATACAGAAGAAAGTCCAGCAATATAAACCAAGTTCTCAATTACCTCTGGAAGAATATGATTTAAAGGAATTTCATCGAAATAGTAAAGTATTGAAAAAATAGGACTCACCACTAAAAGGAGTAATGCAAAATAAATAACATATTGTCCTTTATATAAAAACCTCGGTATTAAAACTTTTGTATTTAAGGTTACTACAGTTGCAATAGTTAACACAGAAACAGCACTATACATCATTATTTCGAATAGAGTCTCATCCTCTTCTCCCCTAACCACTTCAATTAACCAGAATCCAAGCCAAAAAATGACATGAAACAAAAAGGCCTTATTTTTAAAATCTATTTTCTCCATTACTAAATATTAATAAAAAAACCCAAGATAATCATTCTCGTATTATACTTGGTTGTATTGTAAATAATAAAATCTTCTTGTTGACCTTTAGATACAAGTTTGGTGCTATTGAAAACATCTTTCACACTTAAACTAAGCTTGGCTTTTCCTTTTAAAACATCTTTATTAACACCAATATTTAAGGTATAGTAAGGGTCATAGGTATAATAAAGACTATTAGATTTTCCAATATATTTCCCTTGTAATTGCATTTTCCAGCCTCCTCCAGGTTTGATATTACATATGGTTTTATTATGCCAATTGACTCCATCTTTATTTCCAATCTCTCCTTCTTTTATTAGAAATGACTTTTTGTAAATAGAAAAATCATTGGTTAAATCGAGCCAGCCAAACACATCGTATTTTAAATACAGCTCTACTCCAGAATTGGTTCTATTGGACTCGTTCACATAGCTTGTTAATATTACGTTATCCTCTAATATTTCTTTCTTTTCCTGAATGACATTCGTCGTTACCCTATGAAATAGTGTGGTGAATAAAGTAATGTCACTGACACTCAACTCATGGGAAAGTTCTAAAACATGGGCAAACTCAGGTTCCAAATCTGGATTTCCTTTTACCAGGTTTAATGGGTCACTATAATCGATAGTAGGGTTTAATTGCTCATATTCTGGCCTATTGATTCTTTTTGAATATGAAAACATAATGCCTTGTTCTACTTTAGCTCCACCAAATCCAGTGGCCAATTGAATATTAGGGTAAATATTTTGATAATTTTGAGTAAATGAAGTTCCATCTTTTTGCTCGCCAAGGCTTTTATAGGATTCTAATCGTGCTCCTAAACCTAGTTCAAAAAAAGCAAGGTTCCAGTTACTTATGGCATATACAGCGTATTTATCTTGATTAAATTGATAATCTTTAAGTTTTATTTCTTCTTCAAGAATTGTTTTTTGGTCCACATTAAACTTCATTAAACTGGCCTCACCACCCATATGAAAACTTAGAAAATCGAATACTGGCCATTGATATTCTACACCCATCTCACTTTCAAAAAACCTACTGTCACTTTTTGAGGAGCTTATCACCGGAATATCTGCTTGTAAATTATTGTTTTCTATATTATTATAGAAGTTCCCTGTACCTAAAGTTCCGAAGATGGAGAGTTCTGAGTCGTTTTTAAAATGTTTCATAAAACTGGCTTCAAAACCACTAAACGACTCTCCTCCATCATGTTTGCTACTTACTTTTGAATGAGATAAACTACCATCAGTTTTCTCAATGTCGTAGGAGCTTTCTGTATTTCCAGAATGATTCCCATTTTCATAGAATAAATTCAATTCGAGTGAGGTGGAATCATTAAAAGCATAGGAAGCCCCGCCAATTAAAAAATTAGTAATGCCCTTTATCTTATCCTCTGACTTGCTCAGTATGCTTTTGTTTTGGTCTACAAATGTGAGGTAATCTCTTTTTTCAGTGTTTTCAACTATATCGTTTTCTGTTTCTAGACTATAATTAAAATTGAATCCCAATTTATCTTTTTTATAGGCCAATCCTGCATTTACAGAACCTGAAAACGGGGCATATCTTAAGTTTCCTCCTGAGGTGAATTCCCAACCATTGCTCTTTTCTTTTTTAAGAATCACATTTATCATACCTCCCATACCATCGGGGCCATGCTCTGCTCCAGCATTTGTGATAATTTCTATTTTCTCAATGCTAGAAGCTGGAATTTGCTTTAAGGCATTCCCAGCACCAATAAACGATAATGCTGTTATTCTTCCATTAATTAAAACCATAACATCACTGTCGCCTCTAATGCTGATGGCTCCTCCCACTCCAACTTCTACTGATGGCGCCATACTCAACACCTCAACAGCTGAACCTCCGGAGTTAACAATATCCTCTCCCACATTAATGACCTTTTTACCTGCTTTGGTCTCGATATGGCTTTGCTCAGCAACCACATTAAATTCTTGCAACTCATAAGACGAACTGGCCAACTTGATAGATCCCATTTTTACATTTTTATCTGCAACTGAAATAGCATCCACAACAAGAGTTTCGTAACCAATAACAGATATTTTGAGTTGATAGACTCCTCTAGGAATTTTTTGGAATTTAAAACTTCCATCCAATTCTGAAATGATACCATATACCTTGCTGGTATCGTTTTGGCTTAATAGTAAATTAGCAAAAGGGAGCTCCGTTTTGGTTTCCTTTCCAACTATTTTTCCAGAAATATTTTTTTGTGCAAAACCGACTATTGATATGATGAGACAGCTTATGATGAGGATGGTA
Source organism: Lentimicrobium sp. L6 (assembly GCF_013166655.1). Lineage (NCBI taxonomy): Bacteria > Pseudomonadati > Bacteroidota > Bacteroidia > Bacteroidales > Lentimicrobiaceae > Lentimicrobium > Lentimicrobium sp. L6. Next base: position 77,142 of record NZ_JABKCA010000004.1, on the reverse strand, counting down.
TTTTTCATCTATTTTCTTTTATTGCAAAAGAAGATGATATGACATCAGTGCAGTACAAATTTTAGCTGAACGACAGCAAATATTATATAAAAAGCATTTCGGCAATACTCATTGGGTCTTAATTTATTCATCTTAAATACATATTTTATGTACTTTTGCCTCAAGTTTCAGGGAATCCTGTGGAAATCAGGAACAGTTCCCGCTGCTGTAAGTCCCAAGTGCTATTGCGCTTGATTCACCCACATCCACTATTCGCTTTTGAATGGGAAGGAAATGAAGTTGGACGAGTCAGAATACCTGAAATGATAGTTTACATGTTCAGCTTTCGGTGAAAAGGCGACGAATAAAGACGATAATTTCTGATTTATTTTTCATTTTTTATACCATAGTTAAAAGAATACAATTGTTGATTAATACAAACAGTATTGATATGATTTGAAGCAAAATCAGTTTTGCCCTTACCCTAAAGGGAGTCTGATTTTTTGACCGCCCTTTAGGGCTGGGGCAAAGGAAAAAAATCATAAATAGATAGAAAAAAGACTGTTTGATTTAAAAAGAGGTTAAAACTATAAATGAAAAAAGCCATTTTTAATTGGAGCGGAGGAAAAGATTCTGCTTTTGCATTGGGAGAAGTTTTAATGAAAAAGGAATATGATATTTCTTTTTTAATGACTTCTATAGCCAAAGAAAACCGTCGTGTGAGTATGCATGGAATTCACGAAAGTCTTATGTTGGAACAGGCAAAATCCGTAGGGTTACCTATCACATTTTTAGAACTTCCAGAGCTCCCTGATATGGGAACCTATGAAAAGCACTTGACATCCCTGATGCGAGAAGCAAAATTAAAAGGAATTGAGGATTCTATTTTCGGTGATATTTTCTTAGAGGACTTAAGACAATATAGAGAAAACCAACTCCAGAAAATAGGATTTAATGCGGTTTTTCCTTTATGGAAAAGAGATACTAAAACTTTGATATTAGATTTTATTGATCAAGGATATAAAACCATGATTTCCGCTGTGGATGCCTCTAAATTATCCAAGTATTTTGTAGGAGAAATCATTACCAAAGAATTAATAAAAGAACTTCCAGTAGATGTAGATCCATGTGGGGAAAATGGAGAATTTCATACTTTCGTAATTGATACACCCTATTTTAAATTTCCTTTAGAAGTCAAATCAGAAGAATCTATCTTGAAAAAATACCCTAATGATAATCCAGAAATCAGCTCCGAATTTTGGTTTTGTCCCATATCACTAAAAAACTCATGATGAAAAACATAATATATTTTCTTTTCAGTATTCTATTACTACTAGCCAGTTCTTGTCAAACTGATAAAGAACAAAAAAACGAAAAACCAGAGTCTATTTTCACTCCAGAATATGCAGAATATTTTCAAATAGAATATTATAAATCTTATAAAAAGATACTGATTCTAAATCCGTGGAGTAATGAAAATTTAAACATGGAATATTATATTCCACATGCGGGGCATCATAAAAGTGTAAAGAATCCAGAATACTCTTTTATTATCAAAGATATTCCTAAAAAAGTAGTCGCTCTTTCATCTCCAATGGTTGGCCTGATGAATTTACTGGATCTATCGGCAAATATTAAAGGGGTTAGCGACCCATTTCTTATCTATAATGAAGACATTTTAAATCGTGTGAAATCAGGCGAAATTGAAGATATTGGTAAAAGCATACAAATCAATATGGAAAAAATGATAATGCTGCAACCTGATTTGGTTATAGGTAGTGGTTGGGATAAATTAAGTCCAGATTATGAGAAAATGATTCAAATGAAAATGACTCCTGTCTTGATGTATGATTGGCAAGAAAACCATCCTCTTGGAAAAGCAGAATGGATGATATTATTGGCCTCATTCTTTAATGAGGAAGAAAAAGCAACAGCATTATTCCAAGAGGTTAAGAGCAATTATATAAAACAAAAGGAGTTTATGACTTTCGATAAACAACCTATTGTATTTAATGGTTCAGAATACCAAGGCATCTGGTATTCAGCTGGTGGGAAAAGCTATATGGCCCAACTTATTGACGATGCCTCAGGGCAATATTTAATGCGCGATGATTCCACATCTGGAAGTTTGATGCTGGATTTTGAGGTATTAATGCACCAAGCATCTAAAGCAGATATTTGGATGTATACTGGTGCTTCTAGTGAAGATAGACTTGGGTTATTTGCCAAACCAAAATATCAATCACTTAATGCCGTAAAAAAGCATAAAGTTTATTCCTACCATAACAGAATGAACGAAAATGGAGCAAATGATTATTGGGAAACAGCAAGTTTTAGACCTGATATAGTTTTAGAAGATCTGATAAAAATATTTCACAGTAATGAACCAGAAAACTTGTATTATTTCGATAAAGTTAGATATTAATATTATCTGATATATTTTTTATCACCATTCTGGAAACCAACTAAAAACGCATCAGGAACAATTTCTTGAACTTCTTTTAGAAGAATTCTAGCATCACTGTCATTAGAGAAATCGCCAATGGTATATACATATTTCCTATTTGAATTCTGATAAGACACTACAGAATAATTCCCATCTAACTGAGAGGCAATCCAATTCAAATCAATAGGATTAGAATAAACTCCAACTTGAACTTTATATTCCAGTTTAGAATTAGAAATTATTCTTGCTTGTTGACTCATATCCCACTGGTTATCAATCTGCAAACTAGCATCCTCGAGAATGACAATATCTTCATCATTCGGAGAATCTACTCCTCTATTGATTTGCTGACGAGCTTCAGCTAAACCAACAGAATTCCCATTACTAAATGCTACCACAAATGCGTCTTTCACTCCTTGCTCTACTATTTCGTCCTTTTTGACAGTGGCATCCGCAATACTATTAAAGATACCAGAATAATAAATCCAATAACCATTTTGCATTCGCTTATGATATAATGGTTTGATTCCAAAAATCATGGCACTAGTACGCGGACGACTATAAACTCCCACTTGAACAGTATAATAAACACCTGGTAGAGACGATATGTTAGTAGCTGAAAAATCAATATTCCCAACGCTGGTTCTTCTTACTGCTGCAACAGAATTTATTGGTGAATCAGTACTTCCCTCATCCTCTCGTAAACTCAATAATGTTACTGCTTCTCCATTTTTCCAAGAACGAATAAAAGCATCTTGGTAACCTGAAGAACGTAATGCATTTCTTCTGATAATTGCTGCGTCCATCTCATTGAAATTACCTGAGAAATATCTAATAAAATCTGTTCCTGTTACTTTTTCAGCACTGATATCACTTACTCTATTGAAGAAAGACTCGTTTTTCAACTCTTTTAATGCTGTAAACTGAACCCTATAAACAATCCCATCATCTACTGAGGAGATATACTCCACTTCTTGTCCTGCAGAAATACTTTCTTGAGAATTTATAGGAGGCTTCTGAACTTGGGAATTAACACCGCTATTATTTGCGATGGACTCCTCAGCATCTTCTTTAATGAGATTAGTACCTTGAGATTTAATAGTGATTTGAGATGGTGGAATATCACTAGGAACTATATTATTCTTCGATATGGCAGCTTCTCCTTCATTTCGTAATGGATTAACTACCAAGTTGTTTTTAGCCAACTCTTGTTCCTCTTCAGTGACCACTTGATAAGCCATCATACTTTTCATATCATGTTTTTCTAACATCGTTTTAGTTTGCTGTTGCAAGTCAAGTGCTTTCATTTCTAAGGAATAGGCATCTTGTAATAAAACCTTTTTTAAACTAAATGATATTCCTGGTTGATTGGCTTTCGCTCTTTTAAGTTGAGCCTGGGCAAAATAATCATCTATTTGAGCAAATATATTTCTCATTAATTCACGTTCCTTGGTGCTGGCTAAATCCATCATAAGCTGCTCCAATAACAATTGATTTTTTCGATACCTGGTTTTATTTTTTTGAGCTATCACCTCAAATTCCTCCAAAATCAAATACATAGCCACTTCTTCTTTATCCTTGGCTTGCTGAAACAAATCTTCTCGGGTTTGAATATTATTGGAACGTTGTGCTCTTTGCTTTAAAGAACTGGCCTCTGATAATAAAACTTCAATCTTATCTTTTAGATCACTCAAATAACTGTTAAAATCACGATTCGATTTCTTAGCTTCCTTCTGTTCTTCTTCAGAAAGTGTTTCAAGGATGCGATCTGCCAAATCGAATACTCTATTGGCTTCATATTCCAAACTATCAGCTTTTTGACGAAGAATATCCACTTTCTTTTCGACCAAATAAGCCTCTTTAGGTGTTAAGTTTGTGTTTTGAGATTGAACCAAAAGAGCAATTTCTCTCTTGATTAGTTCTAATTCTTCAGTTAACATTTCTGCTTTAAAATTTTCACGTTCATAAACATGAAGATCATCATTAGTACCTAACGGATTTTTGTTAGTATTAGGCTCAGTTACTTGAGAAATGGCTGTATTCATTGGTCTTCCCAAAACTTCGCTCTTTCTATTATCAATACCTTCGAAAACCAATTCCTGATTCACCACCATCTGACTTTGCTGCACTGGGGCTTTAGATAAGGCGTTCACTTCGGCTTCTATACTTGCTAGTGACAAAAATATCTGATGTTCTTCATGCATACTATTTCCGAATGCCAATGCTTTTTCAGACTCATTTTGTATTTTGGTAGCTTCAATTTCTTTTGATTCCGCAGCTTTTAGGGCTTCCCTCCTCTTGAAAGCATTTCTTTTTCCTTCAGCTTCTTGTCTCTCTTCGGATGCTTCACTCAATAATTTTACCGATTGATTGGCTAAATCCATAGACAAAGCGAAAGCAGAATCCATCTTTATTTTTGAAGAATTTATCTGCCCGATCAATTGCAATTGAATATCTAAAAGTTTGATTTCTGGCTCTTCTCCAAATGAAGATATTTCTGTTTGCATTTTCTCAAACTTAACAGTTGCTGCATTCAAATTATTCTTCTCTAAATCTTTTTCAATGTCAAAAGAATATTGAGTGATTTGATCTTGAATATTTCGCTCTCCATCTAAATAAGTTTGATACTCATCGGAAACTGCTTTTAATGCTAAAGCTTGATATAGGTACGATTTAGCTGAATCATTCACTGGCCTTCTTGATATAGGATCATTTAGTGTCTCTAATTGCAAACTATATTTATTACTAGTATTTAGTTTATTCTCAGCTGAAATAGCCAATCGTTTTTGCATCAAATCAACCTCTGTCATATGGGCTTGAGCATACAAATTTAAGCTACCTAAAGCATCTCTAATATCATCGTCAGTTTTAAATTCTTTAGCATTGATAGCTTTTAAATTGATATCTTTTACAATACCTTCTGAAGTATTCTCTACAGGGTTAGATATCACTAAGCCTGTTGAAACAGAGCCAGAACCATTAACACTAGAGGTTTCGTTACCATTGGATTTGCTATTAGTAGTATTTGGGATATTCAAAGATGGATGGGTCGTGGTAGGATTATTTGAAGAATAGGTAGCTAATACTTCTGTTGTGTGTTTTGTTTCTTCTTCAATAATATCTGGTTTACCAATACTTAATGATGGTAACTCTAAAATATCCACTCCTACCTGAGGTGTATTCTGATAGAAGAACTGATTCAAAATGACCTGATCATTTCTTTGTACCTGCCCATTAGTGATTAAAAATTCTTGATTCTCACTTTCGCTGAAAATCTCAGGAATTGGAACAAACAATTCATTAACGAAGAAATTATAAGCACTGTCATCAATTTCTGTCTTGTTTAATGCGGCCATTTTTCTTTGAAGCTGGACGTTTTTAAGTAAAGCTTCATCTGGTAAATTATTATCCAAATCACTTTGCATGGTCTGAACAGTTTCTGCTGCTTCATCGAGTAATAAACTTTGTTGAACAATTTGCTGGTCGTATTGCTTAATGAATGAGGCAGCAACCGAAGCTTTATAAAAACCTTTCTTACTCTCTAAACTCAAGCTATTGGCTTCAGCTATTTCAGGAGTAGACAAATTAGCAGAAGAAATTTTAGTAATACTCTGTTGCTCGAATTTATTGGCCTCCTCTAATTGTTTCAAATAATATTGGTTTACTTGATTTCTCTTAGCCAAAAGAAATTCTGTTTCTCCTACCAATGAATTAATTTGGTTTAAAGAGTTTTGAATTAAGGAATTAGTTGAGCTCTGAACAAAAGAATTAAATCTGGGTTTTATGATATATAGATTCTCTGCCTCCTTTTGTGTGGAAGGGCTAAAAATCCTAGTGAATCTCTCCTCGCTAGAACTCAGATCTACATTTGGTGACAATACTAAATTCTGCTGAACTTCACTATTATTGGCATCCTCCATAAACTCTTCAACATTATTCCAATCCTCTGAAGCTTGACCGAAAGACTTAACTAGATCACCTTGAGAAGTAATTTGATATGTCGGAATTAAAACAGAAGAAGTTGTAACTGGTTTGATCAGCGCTCCTGTTTCCATATTGAAATCACTAGAAAAATCTGTAATCACCTTATAATTATTATAGTCTCTTTCTATTCCTATATATATCTGTTCTATATTATTGAATTTTTTATTCTTCAACTCTGTTTCCAACAATTCAAATTGTTGCGTCATCTTCACAGAAATCCGAGCGGCATCGTTATTTGCTGATTCTAATTGTTGATCTACGAGATTTAATGTTTTGATTTCTGTTACTTTATTTTGAAGATTATTAAACTCTTTATTGGTTTGAGCCAATAAATCTTGCTGTGTAGAAACCGGTGCATTTTTTGTAGAAACTAACAACTGATTAGCTTTTGTAAAGCTCTGTTGAGATTCGGTTTCTAATGTAGAAATTCGGTTTTGCAATTTTCTTTGTCCAAATGAATTTAGCTTATTTTGTTTTCTTACTGCAGCAATCATTTGTAGGCTTTGAGCCCTTAAAAAATCTTCGTTTCCTGCACTAAAATTCAATTGAGAGGAAGGTATTAAATGGTCACTATCAATAATTTGTTTGGCTATTTCTCCATTGGAATTTAATATATAAATAGATGTTGTAGCTTTAAGAGTTGACGAGGAAGTTTCAGTCGTGGTAATGGATTGATTATTCTGGAGGTTTAGTTCATCCGAGTTAAAGGTGTTTTTAGAAAAATCATATCCCTTTTCCAGCTCCAGAGCCATGGCTTGATAGGCCTCAAATTTCTCATCAGGATCTACACTAGACATCTGAGTATTTTGAAGATCACTTCTTGTTTTCGCAATCATCTTGTCCGACCAAGCTTTTGCATTTTGATAGTTATTTAATTCTTCTTGCTCCTGGTTGACGGCTTGTAATGCCTCCGATTTTTCAGCATCCTCTAGTTGTTCAAAAGACTTAATCATTTCCTCTATATGGCCTTCTTTCTCTCCGATTAAAACCAGAATACTAGGTTGTTGTTGTTCTAAAACAATTAAATATTCCTCTAACTTTTTCGATGGATTATTCGAAAAAGCAGTCGTTTCAGTTATTAAATCTTCTTTTACTTCCTTAGTAGGAATATAAGATTCGAATTCAGCAGATAATGCAACAATTTCTAGCTGAGGGGTTTCAGATTCCAATTTAAAAGCTTGATAAACAATGGCTTCCTGAATTTCTAGAGGAAATTGCCTATTAGTATTCTCCCCTTCATTAATAGGCATTTCTGCTTCTAATTCCATCACTTTTGGTGCATTCAACTGAATAGATTTCATGGCTAAAATAGTAGCTTGGGCTCTATCTAAATCACCATTAATCACTGCATTTTCAGCATCACCATATTGTCTATTTAAAGTAGCAAAATTCTGTACCTGCCTTTCAATTTTACGCTGAGTTTCTTTAGCAAAAGTTTCTAAATTAGCTGCTATATAATCCAATTGTTCAGCTTTCCCAATGGCGAAATTTGAAGTATTGATAAGCTTTGTTAAACCCTCTTTATCATTGGAGCTGGCAGCCAATTTCATATTTTGTTTCACCTCCTCTCTTAGTCGATGTGATTCGAGTTTTTTATTTGATGCCAACGACAATGCATATTGCCTTACACTATCAAAAGCATCCATATTTTTCTCAAAGCGAGAAATAACTACTTTGGCACTATCAATAACTACCTGTTCTTGTTTTTTCTTTTCTATATCTGCAGCAATCTTTTCCTCGTTTTGCTGATGTAAAATTTGAGCTGCTGCAATATGATCAACTACTGGAATCTCATCAAACTCTTCTTCACTAATATTGACATCGAGACTTGCTCGATTTTTAATATTCCTTAAATCCTCTTCGGTAAGCATCTTATTTTTGGCATAAATAGCAGCTAAATCATCTGATCCATCAGGTCGTTTAATGATACCTACTTTATAAACCATAATTTGATCATCCACACTGCTTCTCACTGAGGCAAACCAGGCCGTAGCTTCAGAAGTATCCGAAACAAATAGGATATCATCTACTGGAGTATTGAATGGGAAATTTACATTTTCAGGAACAGACCAAGTTTTGCTTTGGTCATTATACACTGATTTAAATATATCGAACCCACCAATAGTATTATGACCTTTTGAACTAAAATACATAGTTTTTCCGTCAGGCATCATCACCACATAATCGTCATCATAAGGGGTATTAATGATATCTGGTAGCCTTTCTGGTTCTGACCATCCTCCTTCAAGAAGTTTAGTCCTTTTATAAATATCCTTTTGGTCCTTGTTTTGTTTACTATATGCAGAATAATAAACATCATTTGCTTTGGAATTGAAAAAGATAAAATCGTTGGAAGTTTTCCTTTGGTCTTCTTTGGATAGGAAATCTTCAGGTTTACGAATCATCTTTCCTCCATAACCATGTAAGTTATAAGACCTGAAAAACTCATCTCGTGACACTTCATTTTTTTCTAAGACAAAAAGATCTTTAACACTTTTCATCATATGCATTCCATTTCTACACATTTCGATCTTCCTGTCCACCTCAAAATTCGGACTGACTTTTCTTCCAGCTTTGCTTTTGTAATCTTCATAAAATGAAATAGCTGCAGGGAAATTATAATTAATATGGTAGGCAAAACCAAGGTGATAATACAAATTGGGATCTGATATTTGATTGATGGCTTTTTTTAAATGAGTAATAGGTGCATATGTATCTCTACGATCTGAATAAAGTAAGCAAACTCCAAATCGATAGCTTAATTCAGGATTATTTCTATCTAAACTCAATAACTGAGAATATAATGGAAAGGCTGCGAGGTACTGCTCATCTTGAAATAGAACAGCTGCTTTATCAGCCATTTCTTCTGAGGAATCGAACTCATTTTGAGTAAATCCAACAAGGAAGCTCAGCCACAAGATGCTGATAAAAATATATTTCAAAATCTTTGATATGCCCATCAAAATATGTATTTCTATTAATTGGTAAATGTAATCATTCCTACAAAAATCACCATCCACTTAAGTTTTTTTAGCACCAAACTTATTTTCAGTGCCATTTAATAGTTTCTTCAAATTAACCCTATGTGTAAAAATAATGAATATAGATGCAAAAACACCCAATGCTATCAAAGGGAAACTTTGTTGATCAGAGATAAAAATTAAGACCAATGGAAAAACAACAGCAGCTAGCATGGATCCCAAGGATACATATCTAGTAATAGCAATCACAAGTACAAAAGTGAAGAGGCTAAATAGAAAAGCTAAGGGAAATAATCCTAATGCCATTCCTGCCAGAGTAGCAACTCCTTTCCCCCCTTTAAATCCAATATAAATTGGAAATACGTGACCTAAAACAGCAGCCAAACCAAAGCCAATTTGAATATAAACTAAATCAAATGTAAGGTTGTGCCATACTAATAGATTTACAACAGCCCATACTGGAAACCATGCTTTGGCCATATCGAATAAGAGAACAGGAATACCTGCATAATATCCTAAAACCCGAATGGTATTGGTGGCTCCTGCATTTCCACTTCCATGCTCCCTAACATCAGTTTTATAAAACCACTTTCCCACCCATACGGAAGTAGGAATACTTCCTAATAAATAGGAGATTATAAGTCCTAATAACAGCTGAATCCAATCATTCATTATATATAGGGTTTAATACGATTAATGAAATCATCTTTTTTCTTGGTATCTCCAATATTATATCTGTAATTTGATTTCTTCCCATTTTCACTATCCTCCTTCAGCTTGTTTTTATCACCTTTTCCATTTACATCTTCCAATATTATTTCATTAAATTTGGCTACTGATGAAAACACTTTTAACAATTGTCCTTGATAATTAAAATGGAACCATTCCCCACCCACTTCAAAATAGATATTGATTTCATCTTGGGTTCTCATTTTTCTATATTCCACATAACCTTCAACTTCAGCATTAACTCTATCTTTAAGGAATCCTCCAATGGCAATTTTTCCTTTAGCAATATAGCTTTGTGCTCCTGTATACCACCTCATATTCATTTCATTAATAAAAATGGTATGCTGCAAGGCTTCGGGAATTCTCTTTTGCTTACCCATTGCAATATCGGATATGTATTTATCGGCAGCATTAATACCCATAAATCCACCTGCTACCTTTGAATAGAAATCTGCTCCCATGTCATAAAAATCAGCATCTGCAGTTTTAAATACATTTACAATTTCCGCCAAAGCCTTCTCTGAAAAATGGAAATCGAAAGCTGTAGCTACGGTAAATTCAGCATCCTTATCTTTCTCATCTACCATACCCCAAGATTTCATATGAAAATCAGAAGTTCTAACATCAAAACTTAAATCACCTTCAGCATGAGTTTTACAAGTATTGGCGTTATAACTAAAATAATTATCTGGACGACTAAATTGCTGCAGTTTTTCCTCTGTCGAAATTCTATATTCTGATGTCCTTTGATCATAAAGAATATAACCCGTGGCCGACATAAGGATAGAATCATAATATTCTTGTTTATTCTCTAGAAATATAGAATAAACCTCTCTATTATCTCTATTATTTGCAATTCCAATATATTTTCTAGTATTTGAAATATCAGGTACTCTGGGTTGCTTAGGAATAGGAATCATTACATTTACTGGGTCAATAATCGATTTAAAGCCAATCCAATGTTCACCAGTTATGCAAGCTGTTTTTAGTTTAAATCCGCCATCAAACTCCAAAGGTTCTCTACTTGCCAATAGATGCACATCGCCATAAAACTCAAATGCTGGACTTAATGTAAAGCCTTGTTCTTTTAGAATGGTTCCTGCAGCAACTGTTTGAAAGGTCGTATCTACGGATATCTGACTAAAGAAGACATTCTGTTTCATGTCATACTTATCTAAATACACATAAGAGCCTGAAGCTAAATAATCGTTTTTACCATTAATCTTTACTTTCGCTTCGTTTATTTCATGGTATTTTGTCGTATTGTTTGCAAGAATTTTCGCTCCTTCTAATGGTACCATATTAGCTTCCTTAAGAATAGTTACAGATAAATCGACTGGATAAATTATAGCATCTGCAACTAATATTTTCAATACCCCATCTGCTGTAATAACTTTGGTTCTAGAGTTAAAACTAGCTTTTGCTGAGGTAAAAGTGAGAGAATCTTGTTTTGGATGCACTGAGTAGAATTCAGAACCAGTAATTTCAATATCAGCCAAATCCCTAATTGATTTCCCAACAAACTCTTCGGGCATAGTGGCATCTTTTTTCGAATAAGTTGTTTCATCTTTATCCATACACCAAGTGGCCTCATCCATATAGCATATATATTGATTATCTGGAAATTTCACCAAGGAATTACCATCATTTGAAGTAAATAAGACTTTCCTTTCTGTATAATCGCCATCAGCACTAAAGTTAGAAAGTTCCCATCCATCATCTTTAAAGTCTACTGTGTCTGCATGATAGGTTAGATTTTGAAAATCGTATTTATTGGAAGTCATAAATGCGACTTTGTAATGCAGCTTCCCTCCACCATTAAGGCCTGTTGGTTTTAAACTGAGCATTCCTTCGATACTAGTTTCCTCATCATACATACTAATGAATTCAGCTTTAGAATACACTTGCATTTCATCTTGATATGGCATCCAGTGTTGATAAACATTCTTACCTGAAGCACGAGGAAATTCAATAGATTCTTTTACTGGAGATAGATTAAAACTCTCCGCATGAACATTCATGGAATCCAGATAGAAAATATAATCACTTGCCATTGTCTTTGAAGTAAGGTAATCTAAGTTTCCATCCCCACGTAAACCACGATTACTCAGACTTACTGTATTAAAGAAAGTTCCTTTATCTCCATAAGCAGGCAAACCACTTTCAGGAGTCCCTTTTTCAAATCCTAGAGAATAATCATCCATTACTTGCAAAGGTTCTGCAATATCAGGGAAGATTCCACCGGAGTATAAATATCCATCGAATTTAATATCTTCAGTTTTAATATTATCAAGTGATTCTAGCACAAAAGGGCTAATTCTAAAATAAAATCTATCTCGAGTATAAACTCCTTTTTCAATAAAATATTGATCATAATAAGCGTAGGAATCTTTTTTACTGTTGAAAACCGGATATTCCTTATAGGGTTTTAATCCAGATTTATTAGAGGGGTGATCAATGAGCAAATCTCCAGATAAATCTATCAGCGCTGTTTGCACTTGCTTCCGTTCCCGACCACCAGTGGGTAAAGGTTTTCCTTCTACCCAAAACCAAAGAGAGTCGATCTGAGGCATATCCAACTTAAAACTATTATAATCGAAGGTACAGCCCCAAGATTTGAAGCTAAATCGTCCTGCAGTAATTTTTCCATTAAACCGGAAATTTCTATTTTTACTCACAACTATATATTCATCTTCAGCAATTCCAGTATTTCCAGGTTCAATAACCAAGTTCTGGGAATCTGAAAGAATAATTCTTTGTACCCCATTAATCTTCAAATCAAAACTATCTAATTGAAGTTCTGCATTAGTTAGTTTTGTATTAGCTGAACGAAATGAAATAACATCATAATCTACTTTCCCAGTTCTGGCATTTAAATAAAATGGGGTTCTATCTTTTACGATAACCATGTCATTGTCCACATCATAAATAACGAAACCTTCGTGTGCAAGAGATAAAAGTTGAAGTTTAACTTGTTCATAGGGCATTCTTAAGAAATTGGCATAATCTAAAATATGAATCTTATTGGTACCAGTTTCCTTTATGTATTTATTTAATAGGCTTAGAGGGTGTTGAGCATCCATACCCATCAACTCTTCAAAATGCTGCAGAGAATATCTATTATTAGAAGTGAAAAAAGCGGGACGTTTATTCATTCCTTTAATCATATCAAAATCCATGATATCCTCATCCAGTTTCCAATAAGCTGCTTCCACAAACATATCCAATTGATGAAAGGTATTAAAGAATGGATCTGCCCTTACGCCTCGTTCATCTCTAATTAGGGATAATTCACGAGTTTTATCAGAATAATTCATTCTTAATCCACTATGATAAATACTATCCTGCCGATAATGGATAGTCACACTAGAGTTTTGTGATCGTATTTTGTCGATACTAATTGAGAAACTATTGGAACTCAGAGAAACAAATTTCTTTCCATTTCTTTTAAATGTAAGAATCACAGGGTCTTGTGCATCTCCAATACCAATTAATCGTGCACCTTCAACTTTAAATCCACCTGAGAAATCAATATCTTGAAATATCTCTGGTATTTTCCATTGTTTAGTATAGGATGTAAAAGCTGGGAAAAGTGCTTTTTCTCCTCGACTACTAGCCAATACTTGTTCTTCCAGTTCACCTAAAAGAGGGACGTCAAAATAACGATAATTAAAAAACTCGACCGAATCAGCCTCAAATTTAGACATCTTCATTTCTATTTGGTAATGCTTCAAATTGGCATAAATTTCATTCTTATCTAAATCTGCTCTCTGCCAATCAATTCTTCCACCTTCTCCATCCCAATGATTTTCAAATACATGATACACTCCAGAAGTTCCATAAACATTAGAACTGTCTTTTTTGGTATAACAGACTAAATCAGTATTAGAAAAAACATAACGTACCGTAGAATCTACTTTCAAATCCCAATCATCTCCTACTTTCCATTTTATAATTCTATTGGAGAAGATATAATTATCTTCAAACAAAGCCAAAGAATTAACCAAATAGGTAGTAAAATCCCTATTTTTCTTCTTCTTTAAAACCAAGTCTGCACTAGACATCCATTTCTTTACTTTTGTATCAGGTAATTGATTATCGATTAGAGCGATTAATGTGATATAGTAATCTCTAAAAAATGGAACAGCTCTCATTTTATTCTCTAACATCAAGTTTGATGTGATATAAATCTTTTCTTTTATATCATTAGAGAAATAGCCCATTTCCCATTTTTCTTCCAAATCTTTCATCAAAACTTTTACGCCTTTTTTGTCTTTATCTTGGATAGACTTAGAAGAAAAAAGCTCATCTAATGCTGAAAAATATTCTTCACTAGAATAAGGCATTGTTTTGGCATTTTTTTGGGCATATCCAAAAGAACTAATCAATATCAACACAAAGGCAATATAAAATCTACTAAAATATCTAATATCCATAGTCATAGGTACATTATTGGGAATTAAACAAAGATAATACAATCAGGCATTATACAGCTGCTATTTTGTTCACAAAAAAAGATATGAAATAATGAATATTGTTAATAAAAGAAACAGCCATCCACAAAAAAACCATCAGTGATTATATATCATCTGACGGTTTTAAATATCTAATTGTTACTTTATTACCTAATAAAAACGGCAGCAACCCAATTGTTTTTCGAAATATGTCTGACATATTCTAAGCCCAAACTATTGGCCTTTTTTGTGATGTCTTCCAAATCATTCTCATAGAATCCACTAAAGAAAATCTTTCCTCCTTTTTCAAGAACAGCAGCATAGGCATGCATATCGTTGAGGAGGATGTTTTTATTAATATTTGCAATTATCAATTGGTAGTTTTGATTTTTTAAAATAGTGGCATCGCCTTGTTCCACAATAATATTCGGAAAGTTATTCTTCCTTACATTATCGTAGGCATTGCGATAAGCCCACTCGTCATTATCAATGGCATGAACGGTTTCTGCATTTTTCATGGCTGCTAAAATGGCCAATACTGCAGTACCACATCCCATATCCAAAACGGATTTACCTTCCACATCTTCATCCATCAATAATTGAATCATTTGATGAGTGGTTTCGTGGTGGGCAGTTCCAAATGACATCTGAGGCAATATCTCTATTTCAAATTCCACATTGGGCATAGAAGGGTGAAATGGCGCTCGGATATAACATCTGTTATCGATGAGTACAGGTTCATACTCACTTTCCCATTTTGCATTCCAATTTTGGTCTTCAATTTTTTGAACTTGATAAGAAACCTTAAATTCGGGATTATTCATACTAAATAACTCGTCTACTAATTTCTCGTCAAACTGATTTTCTTGGATATAAGCCTTTAGATTAGCCTCCTCCTCCACGAAACTTTCAAAACCTATTTCACTCAATTCTGCCACCAAAATCTCGGCAGCAGGAACCATAGGCTCAATGCTAAAATTCACTTCGATATATGCCATTAATTAAAGCTCTTAACAATAGTGATAAAATCTTCTGCTTTCAAAGAAGCACCGCCTATTAAGCCACCATCCACATCTTTTTGTGAGAATAGTTCTTTGGCATTTTTAGCATTACAAGAACCACCATAAAGGATAGTTGTTTCTTCAGCTAACTCAGCACCCCATTTCTCAGTTAGAATACTCCTGATAAAAGCATGCATTTCTTGAGCTTGTTCAGTAGTGGCGGTTACCCCTGTACCAATGGCCCAAACTGGCTCATAGGCAAGAATTACATTCTCCATTTCTTCAGCATTCAAATGGAATAAGCTATCAGCGATTTGAGCTTTTACAATATCAAAATGCTTTTCGGTTTCTCTTTCTTCTAATAATTCACCAAAACAGAAGATTGGAAATATTTCATTCTCTAAAAGTTGATCTACTTTAAGAGCTAAATCTTGGTGTGTTTCATTGAAATACTTTCTTCTTTCTGAATGGCCTACAAGACAACAGCTAACATCTAATGATTTTAGCATAGAAGCTGAAATTTCACCAGTATAGGCTCCTTTATCTTGAGTAGAACAGTTTTGTGCACCCACTGAAAAACCATTTTCTAATCCAACATCTGTTGACATTTCAAGGTATAATGCTGGAGGACAAATGATAACTTCCTCATTTTCTAGTTCTAAATCTTTAATTCCTTCAGCTAATTGAAATAATAATTCATCAGCTTCTTCGAAATTATTATTCATTTTCCAGTTTCCTGCGACAATTCTTTTTCTCATTGTTTTTGATTTTAAATATGTTGGGCAAAAATAGGGCATTATTTTAAATATACATAGAAAATTACGAGGTGACGATGGTTATGTGGTGACGATGGTTACGATACAACGATGGTTGCATTGGTTGCGTAAATATGTGAATGTGAAAACACATAACTAGGTATATGCGCAACTACGTGCATATCATTGCAATAAAATATTTCCTATTTCGTTTGAACTAAAACATTTCTATGAAAATTTTAAATAAAATTGCGCCTTATTTTTTTATTTTTTTGCTTGTATCATTATCAATTATTTTATTAATATGGATCGATAAAGACACTGATTATTTTCATCAAATATTCGGTTGGAGACTTGCTCAAGGTTATTTGTTTTATGGTCTTCCAATGATGATTGCTATTTCCTATCTTTATAAAAGAATTAGAAAACATTTAAATGTAACCGCTAGTATATTAACTTCAGTTATTGGTGGAGTGCCTATTACTATGGTATCACTAGTTTTCTTTTATTTAATTATTGGAGCTATTTTTTAGAGTTAAAATACGAAACCCCATAAATATAAAAAGCCCAGATTCTCATCTAGGCTTTCTCATTTATAATCTTATTCTATTATTTTCTAAAAGTAGGGATTCGACCAGGTGTCCATGGTGCTCCAGCTTTTTCTAACTCTTGCTCTACCATTTTCATATCGGCATCCATCTTTTCTAAAGTCTTTAATATTTGAGGAACCTCCTCCACAACAATAGCATAATTATTAACCATAGTTTGAGTTGGTTCAGAAGTAGAACTCCACATTCCCCAAACTATATTTTGAATTCTATTGCTTAAAGGAACAGCAGCTGGTGGAATTTCTTCCCAACTAGCTTTTGCTTCCACTCCGTCTATCAAGAAGAAAAGATCATCTAATTGTTCGGCAATCGCTTTAGTTTTTAAACTTAATTCAAATGGCATACCAGGCGTATTATGGATAGTTTGACGAACAGAAGCGATTCTCTTTTCCATCTCTTCCATATACTGTCCAGCACCATTCATGGTCTTAATTACTTCAGTAATTTGACGTTGAAATGCCACTAAAGTGCCACGGTCAGCAGCAGGTAAAGTAGTATTATTAAGAGTTTTGGCAGTGAATTCAACAGGCCCAGCAAGCGCTTTCTTTTCCCCATCAAAAACCATATCAATACTCACGCTATATTTACCAGGAAGTACTGGATATCCCCAACTATTCTTATTATCTGTAGGATTAAACTCCTCAGTTTCTATGTGATTAAAACCGGCATACTGAAGACTCCAATTCATACGATTTACACCTTTCGAAGGCTTCTTAAATATTTCCTTAACCACAGAACCAGCTGCATCTTTAATAGTAAAAACGAGGTATGGGTCAAGTTGTCTTTCTTCGGCTCTTAATTCTTCAACACTTGGTTGGGGAATTTTCTCCCCAGCTTCAAACTGTTCTTTTTCTTTTTTCTTTCTCTCACTCTTAATAGTTTTTGGAATTTCCTTTATATAATAAGTAAACACAGCTCCAAACTTAGGGTTCTTACCTAAATATGGCATAGAACCTTGACCATATCGATTTCCAGTTTGTACAAACATTAAAGCATCAGAAATTGGGAACAAGAAAGCTTCCTGATCAAATAAATCTGTGCTTAATTCTCTAAGTGGAGTAAAATCATCTAAAATGTAAAATCCTCGACCAAATGTTGCAATAGCAAGGTCGTTTTCTCTTTCTTGAATAGCAATATCTCTCACAGCAACGTCAGGCATTCCCGCACTTAATTTCTTCCATTCTTGTCCTCCATCAATGGAGAAATAGAAAGCAAATTCAGTTCCTACAAAAAGGAGGTCTTTTTTTACAAAATCTTGCTCCAAAGTATGAACAGAACCATTTTCAGGAAGGTTAGCAGCTATAGAAGTCCATGTACGACCTTTATCTGTTGACTTTAGAACATAAGGTTTAAAATCATCAGCCTTGGTATTATTAAAAGTAGCGAAAACCACATTCTCATCAAATTTAGAAGGCATAATATCACTAACATAAGTATATTCTGGAACGCCAGGGAAGCTACTAACTTTGAACCAGTTGTCACCATCATCCTCTGTTATTTGAATCAAACCATCATCTGTACCAACATAAAGTAAACCTTTTTTTACTTTAGATTCAGCCATCGCAACAATAGTTCCCCATTGTGAAGTAGACATATCTTTTACCACAGCATCTGATGGCCAATATTTATCCATCATTTTAAACTGATTTCTATCTTCGTTGCGGGTTAAGTCTTCACTTATTGTTTTCCAACTGTGACCTCTATCGGTACTTTTAAATACCTTATTGGCAGCTATATACAAAGTCTGACCTTGATGAGGACTAATCAACATAGGCGCATCCCAATTCCAACGATGTGTTAATTCATCTTTGTTAGGTTGAGGCTTGATTGAAATACTTTCTCCTGATTTTTTATCGTAGCGAGAAACATTACCATATTGGTATTCTGAGTAAACGATATTTGGATCATCTGGATCGATTGCTTGCCAGAAACCATCACCTCCAAGAGTTGTTTTCCATTCCCCTTGAGTTACTCCTCCTCTTGTTGTATTCATATTAGGTCCACCAAAACTGTTATTGTCTTGTGTTCCACCATATACCCAATAGAAAGGCTCTGTATTATCTACAGCTACTCTATAAAATTGTGTTACGGGAAGATTAGATTTGAAAATATAATTATTACCTCCATCATAAGATTCATAAACACCACCATCAGTACCAATCATGAAGTGCTTGGTATCTGTAGGGTCAATCCAAAGAGCGTGATCATCAACATGTCTTCCATTATTACCAATCGAATTCCATGTTTTACCACCATTACGGCTTACTTTACTAATGGTTTCTACAGAATATACTGTATTCACATCGATTGGATCACAATAAATCTCATTATAATATTGTCCACTGGCAGAATGATCACCCATTTTCTCAAAACTCGCTCCTCTATTTACCGAACGAAAGAAACCACCTGTTTCCCCTTGTGCTTCTATAATTAAATAGACTACATTCCTATCCACAGAAGAAATGGCAATTCCCATACCTCCCACATGACCACCAGGTAAACCATTGGTAACTTTTTTCCAAGTTTTCCCAGCATCTTTTGAAATGTGAAGACCTGATTCTGGCCCTCCTCCAATTTTTCCGAATCCACTTCTTCTTCTTTGTTCAGCAGTGGCATAAATTAGATCAGGATCAATGGGGTCTAAAACCACATTATTGATACCTGTGTTTTCGCTGATTTCTAAAACCAATTCCCAGTTGGCTCCACCATCGATAGATTTATACAATCCTCTTTCGCCTCCAGGTCCCCAAGCAGATCCTTCAGCAGCCACATAAACCACATCACTATCTCTAGGATCAATGGCTATCATACCAATCTGACGACTTTCTTTTAGTCCCATATTGGTCCAACTAGCTCCACCATCTTCTGATTTATAAACACCATTTCCGTAACCCAAAGCTCTTTGGTGATTATTCTCACCCGTTCCAGCCCAAATCACATGATGATTATTGGGATCCATTTTCAAACAACCAATAGAATAAGCTCCATTATTATCAAATATTGGCTCCCAAGTGGTACCGTTATTATAGGTTTTCCAAATATGACCAGAGGCAACTGCCACATAATATTCACTTGGATTATCTGGGTTAACTGCAAAGTCAGCAATTCTTCCTGAAGTAAAAGCAGGCCCAATTCCTCTCCAAGTTAAACCAATATTGGCCTTTTCAAGAGCAGTGGTTTCTTTCTCTGCTGTTTCTTTTTTCTTTTTGGCCCATGCGGGTCCTGAGAACAAAAGTCCACATACAAGGACTCCCGTCATCACATAAGTCGTAAAACGATTGATCATGATTTTATGTTTTATTTATAATACAAGGATGGGCTTACAAAAATCCTATTAGATGCTTCAAATTTAGTTAAAAATATAGAATACACCATAAACTAATCAAATATGCGTTATATATTTGCCAATGGTGTTTTATTATTCTCTGCAAGAAAACTCCGATAACTGCGTTATACTTTTTACGAAAACAGTCATTGACAAAAGTCAACTCCTTGATTTTCATAAAAACCAAGCCTTGTTCTCGAAGCTCTTTTGCGAGAGATACAGAGAAATGCATAATATACTTGCAGATACTGATTATGGTAACAAAAAGAAATAACATCTTCGGTTTTCATACCCTATTGCTACTTTTTAGCTTTGGAAGTATGGTGGATGGAATGGCTCAAATTGATACCATAAAACAAATATCAACTGAAATCCTTTCATCAAATGAAGCGGATAAGAAGCTTATTTTAAACAGTGAGCTCAAAATAAAATTAGATTCCTTACTCCGATCAGAACCAAAAAAACTTCAAGAAATTGACTCCACTGGATTATTATATTCTTTGGTAAGCAGCGATAAAAAGCTCCAAATCATTACTTGGGCCATATCTTTTGATGGCAATTGGGAGCATTATGGATTTGTTAAAAGCTATAATCAAAACAAAAAAGAGTATGCTGTATTTGAGCTCATTCCAAGTGATTTTCATCAAAGTATCAACTCCAAAGAATCTTTTAATAATGACAATTGGCCTGCAGCCCTCTATTTGAAAATGGTTGAAAACAGCTATAATGATAAAGATTATTATACTTTGTTAGGTTGGCTGCCTTCTCAAGACCAAACTGCTTTTAAATTGATTGAAGTGATTACATTAAGTAAAAGTGGGAAGCCTAGTTTTGGCAAGCTCAATTTTTTTATGATTGAAAAAGAATATCATAAGAGGATGCTATTTAGTTATAATTTCCAAAGTAAATTTCAATTGGACTATGGAGAATATAGTTTCTCGACCCGAAAGTGGAACAAGAAGAAAAAGAAGTACGAGACCAGTACTTTTAGCGAGGATTTAATAGTGTTTGATCATCTCATTCCAATGTATCCAGATTTAGCAAATTTACCAGAGTTTATGGTACCTATGGGTAATGCGGTAGATGCTTTTTATTTTGAAAAAGGGAAATGGAGAATGAAAGCAGATATAGATGCTAGGAATATGGAAGTGAAAAAAGTGGAGAGAAAAAAACCTTCTCTTGACTTATTTGAATCCAATGAATAAATACTATATTTGCTCCTAATGAATTGAATATCTTTTCACAAACAGAATTAGAAAAACCTAAAACAAAAAATAATTTATGAAAAACAGTAAGCTGAAAATTGCATTATTATTTATGCTGAGTTTCTTTTTCCTACCTTTAATAGCACAAACCGATTCGGATAGAATTATTGGGAAATGGTTTAATGAAGAAAAAGATGGGAAAGTAGAAATCTATAAACAAGGAGACAAATACTTTGGCAAATTGGTCTGGTTAAAAACTCCAAATAATGAAGATGGAACTCCAAAACTAGATGTTGAAAATCCTGATGATGAAATGAAGAAAAGAGAGCTACAAGGAATCGTTCTTTTAAAAGATTTCGTTTTTGATGATGATGAGTGGGAAGATGGAGAAATCTATGATCCTAAAAGTGGCAAAACCTACAGCTGCTATATGGAATTCGAAGACAATGGTTCATTAATGATCAAGGGATATATTGGTGTTAAATGGGTAGGAAAAACTACCTATTGGACCAAAGCTGAATAGATACTTTTTTATGATAATATAGAACAACTCATATTTTTTTGTGGGTTGTTTTTTTATGCCTATTTTTTCGATTAGAAGATTCAACACTAATAATTCTCTAATCAATAGCGTCCTAATAATTACAATAGACTCCTCGCTACGCATCGGAGTGACAAGAGTTTTGGTAAGGAAACTGGAAGAATAGGTTTTATTTTGCTATAGAAAAATAAAATCCATTCTTCCATGGTGTCATATTCTATACATTGTCTTTCTGAACGAAATGCAATGAAGTGAAGAATCTTTTAATAATATGAAACTTATTTTGGACAATATTGTTCTCTAATTATAATTTTAACCTTTCCTAGGCTCAAAATCGCATTTTTTTTAACAGATACGATCATCTACCTTTGCCCAATGAATTTATCAAAACACAACAAGATTGAAATCATAAAAAACTTAGGTTTTTCTGAACTCAACGAAATGCAAAATGCTACTATTGATGCAGCGACACAACATCCTCACCTTTTATTATTAGCACCAACAGGTAGCGGAAAAACGGTGGCCTATCTCTTGAGTATCCTGTCTAGAATTCAGAAGAAACCAGGTGTTCAAGCTTTAATCCTAGTTCCTACACGCGAATTGGTTTTGCAGGTAGAAAGTGTTTTGAAACAAATGAAAACCGGATGGAAAATAAATGTGGCTTATGGTGGCCATCCTTTTTCAGTGGAGCGTCAAAATTTCACTCATCCTCCTGAAATTTTAATAGGAACACCCGGACGAGTGCAAGATCACATGCAAAGAGAGACATTCGATGTATCAACTATTGAGCAAGTGGTTTTTGATGAATTTGATAAATCATTGGAATTGGGCTTTTCTAAACAAATGGAGTTTATTAGAGCAGAGCTCAAACACGTAAAAAGACAATTATTGGTTTCTGCTACTCAACGGATTGAAATACCCGGATATTTGCAATTAAAAGATTTACATACCTTAGATTTTAGTCAGGAAGAGAAAATAGATTTAGAATTAAAGCAATTATTAGTCTCTAAAGAAGAAAAGCCAGAAGGACTGATTAAGATCATCAATAATCTAGAAGATGGTGAAAACGCTCTGGTTTTTGTAAATCATAGAGATGCTTGCGATCGAATTGCAGAGTATTTTAATATCTTCAAGATTTCTTACTCTATCTTTCACGGTGGGTTGGAACAAGATCAACGAGAATTGGAGCTCACCAAGTTCCGAAATGGAAGTTCTCGTGTACTCATTGCCACTGATATAGCTTCTCGTGGTATCGACATACCTGAATTGGATTATGTGATTCATTATCAAATCCCTCCTCAAGAAACAGTATTTACCCATCGTAATGGCAGAACAGCCAGAATGAAAGCTACAGGAACTGCGGTCATCATCAGGAGTCAATTAGATAAACTACCGTCCTATTTACAAGAAGAACCTGAAAATATAAAGCTGAAAGAAGGCAGAGAATTAAGCCAAAGCGAATGGGTGACGCTATATGTTGGAAAAGGCAAAAAAGACAAAGTAAATAAAATAGATATTGTTGGTTTCTTTCTGCAATTTCATTTTATGGCAAAAGATGATATTGGTCTCATTGAAATGAAAGACTATGCTGCTTATATAGCAGTTAAAAGAGATAAATACCAAGATTTACTTAAAGTGTCAAAAGATAAAAAGATGAAAAACAAAAAGCCTAAAATTGCTTTGGCTCGATAACAAACTACCTCCCAGTCAAATCCTTAGGTATGCGGCCACTTTTGATAGCTTCAGAGCGTAATCTACGACCCACTATCCGCTCATTCATATTTCCTATGTCTAGAATTTTATCAATATCCAAATTGGTTTCAATACCCATTTCATCCATCATAACCACCATATCTTCGGTACTGACTAAACCCACCAAATTTGAGTCTTTATAATAATAGGCTCCTGTTCCTGACACAGGAACTCCACTTACAAAATTAGCGGGCTGTCCGCCAATTCCACCCATAGTAGATTCGTAATTGGTCATCCCAGCTTGCAAGGCAGCTAGCACATTGGCCAAGCCCCATCCTCTAGTGGTATGAAAATGTACAATATGCTTATCTGGATTTCCAAAATGCTCAAGTAATGAAGAATAATAGCGATAAACCCTATCTGGTGAAGCACTACCGTCATGGTCTGCATGTTCCACATCATCGGCTCCAATATCTATCCAACGCTGTGCAAATTCTATGGCTTTATTCATATCAGTAGGACCTTCAATCGGACAGCCCCAAATGGTGCTCACGGTTCCATTTACTTTGATACCCACATCATGAGCTTTCTTTATATATTCCTCAGCCATTTTCCAATATTCCTTTAAAGAAAGACCACTATTCTTTTTGTGATGACTCTCACTGGTGGATACCATAAAGAGGATTCTATCGGGTCCCCAGCCTTCTAATTTTGCTTGTATGGCTCTTTCAGCTGCTCTTTCTCTAATAGTAACAGCAGTTAAACTTACCTCCTCTAAAAGATGCTTTACTTTCTTTGATTGATGAATACCTTTGAATAAATCATCGCAGTCTTTAAACTGAGGCATTCCTTTTGGATTACCAAAGTTAGATACCTCAATATGTTTAAAACCTGCTAAAACTAATTGTTCTAACATCCATATTTTGGCTTCGGTTGGGATAAAATTTTCTTCGTGTTGGTAACCGTCTCTGACAGTAATATCGCCAATAGTCACTCTCTTTGGATAATTCATAATTCAGGTATTTAGATTTTGAAAACATTGTCCAATAACTTCGTTATGTTCACATTTTAATTTTGTCACTTACCGTAGTAAGCTCTCAAATTAAAATGACTCACATGCCTCGTTCTTGAACACTTTTTTCAAAAGATTATTTTTTAATAATTCTATTATTTACGAAATGTTTATTAAGGATATTTGCTCTTTGCTCTTTGCTCTTTGCTCTTTGCCCTTTGCTCTTTGCTCTTTGCCCTTTGCCCTTTGCCCTAAATCTTCATCTCTGGAATATCACCTTCAATAATTAAAGGGGCACCGGTCTTCTCCACAATTTCTTCAACAGAAACTCCAGGAGCTCTTTCTATTAATTTGAAGCCTTGGTCTGTTACTTCGATGACGGCTAAATCCGAAACAATTTTCTTTACGCAGTTTACTCCTGTTAAAGGAAGACTACAAGCTGTTTTCAGCTTTGGATTCCCATTTCTATCGGTATGAGTGGTGGCTACGATAATATTCTTTGCTGCCGCCACTAAATCCATGGCTCCTCCCATCCCTTTTACCATTTTTCCGGGAATTTTCCAGGAACTGATGTCTCCTTTATCAGTAACTTCAAAAGCACCAAGGACAGTTAAATCAATATGACCTCCTCTAATCATGGCAAAGCTCATCGAAGAATCAAAGAAAGAAGAACCTGCCAATGTAGTCACCGTTTGCTTACCCGCATTTATCAGGTCGGCATCTGCTTTTCCCTTTTCAGGAAAGGGGCCAATTCCTAATAATCCATTCTCCGACTGAAGCACTACTTCTATTCCATCTGGGACATAATTTGCAACTAATGTTGGTATTCCAATCCCTAGGTTTACATAATACCCATCTTGTAATTCTTGGGCTATTCTTTTTGCTATTCCGTTTTTATCTAGACTCATTGTTTTTATTTTTATCTGCCACAAAGGCTCCAAGACTCTAAGGTACACAAAGTTTAATTCTATATACGCTCGCTTTAAAACCAAAGTATAATTAATGAGCTCTTCGTGTACCTTTGTGTCTCTGTGTCTTAGTGGTTAATTAATCTAATCACGAACTGTTTCAAATTCAATTCGCTTTTCATAATCTACACCTTGAAATATTCTTTGAACAAAGACACCTGGTGTGTGAATCTGATTGGGGTCCAACTCACCGGCAGAAACCAGTTCTTCCACTTCTGCAATGGTGATTTTACCGGCCATGGCCATGGGCTGATTAAAGTTATTAGCTGTTTCTCGGTAAATAAGATTTCCCATGGTATCCCCTTTCCAAGCCTTTACTACTGCAAAATCCGCAGTTAATGCATGTTCTAAAAGATGCATTTTTCCATTGAATTCTCTTGATTCTTTACCTTCACCAACTTCAGTTCCATAACCTGCCGGAACGTAAAAAGCTGGAATACCGGCTCCACCTGCTCTAATACGCTCTGCTAAAGTCCCTTGTGGAACCAAGTCCACCTCTAGCTCACCAGAAAGCATCTGACGTTCAAACTCTTTATTTTCACCTACATAAGAAGATATCATCTTTTTAATTTGGTGTTTTCTTAATAATGCACCTAAGCCAAAATTATCGACACCAGCATTATTAGAAATACAGGTTAAATCTTTGAACTCAGATTCCACTAAGGCCTTGATGGTATTTTCCGGAATCCCACAAAGACCAAAACCACCCAACATTAGGGTTTGTCCGTCTTGCATTCCTTGCAAAGCCTCCTTAGCATCTTTTACTACTTTATTCATATTTTAGGTTTTTGTTTTTCGTTTTAACAACCAATATATCTTGATATTACCATTCTTTGAATCTCAGAAGTGCCCTCTCCTATCTGTAATAATCGTTGGTCACGATAAAATCTTTCTATTGGATAATCTTTCATTAAGCCATAACCACCATGAATTTGCACTGCTTCATCAGCTACTGATTTTGCAATCTCACTACAGTATAATTTCGACATGGCTGCTTCTTTGGCAAATGGTTTTTTATTGTCTTTTAACCAGCATGCTTTGTATAGGAGATTTCTGGCTAATTCAATTTGCATGGCCATATCGGCCAACTTAAAAGCAATGGCCTGAAATTTAGAAATTGGTTTTCCAAACTGATTACGTTCTTTAGAATACTGCAAAGCCATTTCATAAGCTCCTTGTGCCAACCCTAAACCCATAGCAGCAATGGAAAGTCTTCCATTATCTAGAGTCGAAAGCATAATCTTACTTCCTTGTCCAATATCTCCTAGTAGATTTTCTTCTGGTACTATACAATCATCGAAATATAATTCTGAAGTATCTGAAGAACGCCACATCATTTTTCCATGCATGGCTACTCTTTTAAAACCAGGAGTATCTTTTTCTACAATTACGGTGGTGAATTCTTTTTTACCATCAGGAAGAACCTTTGTTACGGCCTGTACAGTTGCTCCTAATGACAAATCGGAGGCACCATTGGTGATGAATATCTTAGAACCATTTATTCTCCATTTTCCCTCCTCTAGTTTTGCAGTGGTTTTAGAACCTCGACTATCAGAACCGGCATCGGGCTCAGTAAGACCAAAAGCCCAAAGCCCTTCACCAGTACATAATTTGGGCAAGTATTTTAATTTCTGCTCTTCTGTTCCGTAATAATAGAGTGGTCCAATTCCCAAAGAATTATGAGCCGCTAAAGTGGCTGCTTGAGAGCCATCAACTCTGGCTAATTCCTCAACTGCGATAATATAGGATAAGGTATCCAATTCTTGTCCGCCATATTTTTCTGGAAGATACATACCAAAAAGGCCAAGCTCACCCATTTTTCGAGTTAAATCCTCTGAAAACTCTTCTTTCTCGTCCAACTCTTGAGCAATAGGTTTGATTTCTCTTTCAGCAAAATCCCTTACCGTTTGTCTAATCAACTCTTGTTCTTCTGTTAATTCGAAATTCATATATGATGTTTTATTTGATTAAAAATTGATTTTTGTGATAGAATTGATGATTTATTCAGCCTCCTCCAAACGTAATAATATTTTAGTATTATCCACCATTTCTCCTTCTTGAACTAGAATTTCTTCTATTTTTCCATCACGACTGGCTAAGATATTATTTTCCATTTTCATGGCTTCCACTATCAATAAAGTTTGACCTTTTTTAACCTCTCCCCCTTCTTCCACCAATACTTTGATCACCTTACCAGGCATTGGAGATTTTAAAATATCGCTAGTTTCAGCCTCATGACTAGATTCGTAAAAATCTTCTTGAACTAAGACCTCTAAATCTTCTAATTTAAATACTTGTCCTTTCCAATTAAAAAGAATATGGGCTTCATCTTTCTTCACGAAGTAAACTCGTTCTTCTTTGTTATCAATACTTAAATCAATACAATTATTCTTTACACTTAAAATTTCAACTGGAAGAATATCTTGTCCATTTTTTAATCTGAAACTTGAAGGTTTTACTTCCATCAATTGATAAGAAAGGAATTCTTCTCCTAATTTCCATTGAAAATCCATTTGTAATCTCCAATAAGCTATTTTTTCCCAAATATTATGAGGTGAATTAGAGGAGGCTATTTTTATAGAGGCATAAGCTGCTCCAAGGATATTCCTATCCATATTAAGATGATAAGCTTCAGCACTTTTTAGTATTTGAGAAGCATGAGTATCGCAATATTTAGTAGAGATATAATTCAGTATATAATCTTCTTCTTTCATTAAAGCCAGCATAAAAGGAATATTAGTCGACAAGCCCAAAATGACGAATTCCTCTAAACTAGCCATCATTTTCGTGATCGCTTTGGACCTGTTCTCTTCCCACACGACCAACTTGCTTATCATGGGGTCGAAAAAGCTTTTTATCTCTACGGCTTGATCAATAGCTGAATCCACTCTAATATGAACTCCTTTGGGTTCTTTATAATAACTTACGAAACCTGGTGCTGGACGAAAATCATTCTCAGGTTCTTCCGCATAAACTCGTGCTTCAATGGCATGACCATTTTGCTTAATATCTTCTTGCTTCCAGCTTAATTCTTCTCCTTGTGCTATCCTAATTTGCTCTTGAACCAAGTCTACGCCAGTCACCATTTCCGTAACAGGATGTTCCACTTGAATTCTAGTATTCATCTCCAAGAAATAGTAGTTTAAATCGGAATCCACTAAAAACTCGATAGTTCCAGCACTGGTATAATTAATGGCTTTGGCAATATCTACTGCTGCTTTCCCCATCTTTTCTCTTGTGGCTTGATCTAAAGTGGGAGATGGAGATTCCTCAATTATTTTCTGGTAACGACGTTGAATGCTACATTCACGTTCATATAAATGAATCACATTTCCAAATTGGTCACCTAAAAGCTGAATCTCTATATGACGAGGATTCTCAATGAACTTCTCCACATAAACTTCAGCATCACCAAAATAAGCTAAGGCTTCACGGCTTGTGGACTCAATTACGGATTCCAAATCATTCCAATCACGCACAATTCTCATTCCTTTCCCTCCTCCACCAGCTGCGGCTTTTACAAGGATAGGCAGTTCTATGTTTTTTGCCAGACTCAGAAGTTCTTCAGGGCTACCCGTCACACCTTTGGTCATGGGGATTTTAAGGCTATCCACAAAAGCTCGTGCCTCTATTTTATTTCCCATTAACTGAATGGCTCGACTCGACGGTCCAATAAAAACAATATCGTTCTTTTCACAAGCTGCCACCAATTCAGGATTTTCCGCCAAAAAACCATAACCTGGATGAATGGCATCAGCCCCATGTTTCAGAGCAATCTCCATTATTTTTCCAACATTCAAATAGGTTTCAGACAGTGATTCTTCACCTATACAAAAGGCTTCATCAGCTTTACGAATATGTAAGCTATCCTTATCAGCCTGTGAATAGACAGCCATACTGGTGATTCCCATTTTCTGAGCAGCCTTAATAATTCTTACTGCAATTTCACCTCTATTGGCAATTAATATTTTATTGAATTTCTTCATTATTCCTCTATTATTAGAACGCGTCGATTACAAATCAACGCAAGCAGTAATTTATTATTTTTCAGGACTGGTGGCCACCCAATTTGGCTTTCTCTTTTCCAGAAATGCTGCCATGCCTTCTTGACCTTCTGAGCTGGCTCTGATTTCGGCTATCATCTTGGCGGTATAATCAATGGCTTCTTGAAGACTCAGCTTATTGGAAATATCGTAGAGAAGGTTCTTACATTGGGTCATGGCTTTAGGGCCACTGGTCTTTAACAATCCTATGAGTTCCTCTAGATGAAGGTCTAAATTGCTTGAGGATAATGATTTATTCACCAAACGATGATGGGCTGCTTCGGCGCCTTTAAATCTTTTGCCTGTTAGCATTAATTCTTTGGAACCATACTCTCCTACTCTTTTGGTCACATATGGAGAAATACAAGCCGGCACAATGCCAATCTTTACTTCACTTAAAGAAAAAGTGGTATTCTCCTCTGCATAAGCAAAATCACAAGCTGCTAATAATCCATTGGCACCGCCAATAGCTGCTCCATGAACAATAGCGATGGTAGGCTTAGCACAGGTATAGATATTATAAAAACAGAGTGAAAGATTGAGACTTTCTTTATAATTATCTTCATAGGAATATTTTGCCACATCACGCATCCAGTTCAAATCTGCTCCAGCACAGAATGACTTTCCTCTACCTCTTAAAACCACTACTCTGATTCCTTCATTATCATTGATTTCTTCGAACATCTCTATCAACTCCGCTATCATGACTTCATTGAAAGCATTGTGTATTTCTGGACGATTAAGCCAAACGGTGCCTACTTCGTTGTTTATTTCTAATTCTATGGTTTTATATACTTTCATTTTTTATTTGATTTGCCACCAAGACTCAAAGGCACTAAGAAAATAAATATTCTCCTTTGCGTCTTTGTATCTTTGCGTGATATATTATTTCTTAGCTTTTTCCATAATCTCCTCGACAACACCAGGATCCAATAAAGTACTAGTATCTCCAAAGCTTGAAGTATCGTTGGAAGCTATTTTCCTGAGGATTCTTCTCATAATTTTACCAGAGCGTGTTTTTGGCAATCCACTTACTATTAAAATTTTATCAGGACGAGCAATTGGACCAATAATATTATTAACTCCAATTTTAATACTCTTTATAATCCCCTCCTCGCTGGTGGTTTCATCCATATCGGTACAAACTACAAAGGCATAAATCCCTTGTCCTTTGATATCGTGAGGAAAACCAACAACAGCAGATTCCACTACTCGAGGATGCTCGTTAATCGCATTTTCTACTTCGGCTGTTCCCATTCTATGACCTGAAACATTGATGACATCATCAACTCTACCTAGTATCCTATAATAACCATCCTCATCTCGTTTTACACCATCTCCAGTGAAATAGTAGCCAGGATAGGTTGAAAAGTAAGTTTGTTGGAAACGTTCATGATCACCATAAATAGTTCTTGCCATTCCCGGCCATGGAAATTTGATACAAAGATTACCTTGAACACTGTTTCCTTTTAACTCTTTTCCATCGGGATCCACTATGACAGGTTGAACACCAGGAAGTGGTAATGTGGCATAAGAAGGTTTAGTGGGCGTAACGCCAGCTATAGGGCTGATTAAAATCCCACCCGTTTCCGTTTGCCACCAAGTATCCACAATGGGACAACGATCTTTACCCACATGATCATGATACCAGTGCCAAGCTTCTTCATTAATGGGTTCTCCTACTGTACCTAGAACCTTTAGGCTTTTCATTTCTTTATTCTCGACAAACTCATTTCCTTCTGCCATTAAAGCACGAATAGCAGTTGGTGCTGTATAGAACTGATTCACTTGATACTTTTCTACAATATCCCAATATCTTCCTGCATCAGGAAAAGTAGGAATTCCTTCGAACATTAATGTTGTGGCTCCACTTAATAATGGGCCATAAACAATATAAGAATGGCCAGTAATCCAGCCAATATCAGCAGAGCAGAAATATACATCACCTTCCCCATATTGAAATACATTGCGGAAGGTATAGGAAGTATAAACCATATAGCCACCAGTGGTATGAACTAAGCCTTTTGGTTGGCCGGTAGAACCAGATGTATAGAGGATGAAAAGAGGATCCTCAGCATCTAATATTTCAGCATCATTATCACAAGACACACCTTCAGTAAGTTCATCCCACCAATAATCGCGACCTGCTAACATATTTACCTCTTCACCAGTTCTCTTTTTAATGATGACCGTTTCTACTGAATCACATCTTTCTACTGCCTCATCTACAATTTTCTTTATTGGAATGGTTTTGGTGCCACGGAATCCTCCATCAGAAGCAATAACCACTTTTGCTTGAGCATCAATTATTCTATCAGCTAATGCATTACTTGAAAATCCTGCAAATACAATAGAATGTACGGCTCCAATTCTAGCACAAGCCAACATGGCAATGGCCAATTCGGGAATCATGGGCATATACAAAGCCACCCGGTCACCTTTTGTTACTCCCTTTTCAAGGAGCACATTGGCAAATTGTTTCACTTTATCAAAAAGTTCAGAATAAGTTATAGTAATACCCTCCTCAGAAGGGTCATTTGGCTCCCAGATAATGGCAGCCTGATCTTTCTTAAAAAACATCTGACGCTCAAAAATATTTTCAGTAAGATTCAATCTTCCTCCTTTAAACCAATCAATTCTTGGTTCTGTGAAGTTCCAATCTAAAACACATTCATATTTCTTCCGCCAATAAAAAGCTTCTGCCTGTTGTCCCCAGAAATCTTCTGGATTTACTGCGCTCTTTTGGTATTCATGAAAATAGCCACTTAATGTTTTAATTTTAATTGCCATAGTTAAAGGTTTTTATTTTAGGTATTTAGATTGTTTTTAATAAAAAATATAAATCTCTACATTCTGAAAATTCCATTTTTGGTATCTTCCCATTTCTTATTTAAAGTCATAGCTATCCCCAATGCTAAAACTTTTCGAGTATCTACTGGATCTATAATTCCATCATCCCAAAGGCGTGATGTGGAATAATAAGCAGAACCTTCATATTCGTATTTTTCCAGAATAGATTTCTTTAGTTGATCAATATCTTCTTGGGCCATTTCTTGTCCTCGAGCTTTTAGTTGATCCATTTTTACTTGAATCAATACATCAGAAGCTTGCTCTCCTCCCATAACAGAAATCTTGCTATTGGGCCACATCAATAATAGTCTTGGGTCATAAGCTCTGCCAGCCATAGCATAATTTCCAGCACCAAATGAGCCACCGAATACTACCGTAAATTTAGGCACATTGGCATTGGCTACAGCATGAACAAATTTAGCTCCATCTCTTGCAATCCCTTTTCTCTCGTATTCTTTGCCCACTATAAAACCTGTAATATTTTGAAGGAAAATAATAGGAATCTTTCTGGCTGTACATAGCTCTACAAAATGGGCTCCTTTTAAAGCCGTTTCTGAAAATAGAACTCCATTATTACCAATAATTCCAACGGGATAGCCCATGATTTTCGCAAAACCAGTTACAATAGTAGGAGCATAACGCTCTTTAAATTCCTGAAAACGACTCCCATCAACTATTCTTGCTATAATTTCTCGTACATCTATGGGTTTCTTTAAATCAACGGGAGCTAATCCGTATAACTCTTGAGGATCGTAAAAAGGTTCCTCTATTTCTTTGGTTTCTAGGTTTTGTTTGTCGTGATATTCAATACTCTCAAATATATTTCTACAAATGGAAATGGCATGTCGATCATCTTCCGCAAAATGATCTGCAGTACCTGAAATGCTGGTATGAACATCCGCTCCTCCCAGTTCTTCTGCACTCACTTCTTCTCCAGTTGCTGCTTTTACTAATGGTGGTCCACCAATAAATATGGTACCTTGCTCCTTAACAATGATGGTTTCATCGCTCATAGCAGGAACATAAGCTCCTCCAGCGGTACATGAACCCATGACGATAGATATTTGAGGAATCCCAGCAGCCGACATTCGAGCTTGATTATAAAAGAACCTTCCGAAATCAAAGCGATCGGGAAATACTTTGGCTTGCTCAGGTAAAAAAACACCACCGCTATCTACCATATAAATGCAGGCCAAATGGTTTTCCATGGCTATTTCTTGTGCTCTAATATGCTTTCTGATAGTCTCTTTAATGTAGGTTCCTCCCTTTACTGTGGCATCGTTGGCTATAATGATACAATCTTTGCCTTGAATTACTCCGATCCCAGTGATGATTCCTGCAGAAGGAAACTGGTTATCATAACTACCATAAGCTGCTAATGTAGAAAGCTCTAGAAAAGGTGTATTGGTATCCACAAGTAAATTAATGCGTTCACGAGCCAGAAGTTTCCCCCTCGACTTGTGCTTCTCAATCGCTTTAGCACTAGATCCATCTTGAACCATTTTTAACTTATCACGATATTCGTTTAGTAATCCTTCGAATTGCTTTTTATTGTTCTGAAAAGAATCAGACTGGGTGTTTATTTTGGATTTTATTCGATACACTTATCTTGGTTTTTATTTTGTTTCTATGAAAAGTCCTTTGAATACTAGCGCTAATAGCAAAATACATAACCAGCAACTCAATTTATAATCACTTGATATATTGCGCTTTAAAATACAGCCTCTAAGTTAGTAAAAACAAATGAGTACTAAGAAACTTTTTTTAAGAACTCAAAAATAGCAAATTTTACTATGCATGCATAATATATTTTAGATTGTTTTCATAAAAAATTGGTAATTACACCTAAACGATGCTATTGGAGAAGAGTTTTTCCAAAAGGGAAGAACAGATTAATCTAACCTTAGCCCTAGTTGGATTGAACATTAGTGAAATAAAAAAAACCGAACACAAAATCCATCTTAATTATTAGAAGCTTAATTGCTGTATATCTAAATTATATACATAAGAGGATTTCATTTTGGTTCTGAATTCCTGTTGTGCTTCTAATAATTCTCTAATGGCAAGATGGTCTTGGTTAAAATAACTGACCGTTATTCTAAACCCAAAGTCCTTATACAGTAAGTTATTTCCATTGGAATTATAAATCATCATTTCGTTATCGATTAATGTGCCACACTCATAAAGGGCCTTAATTTTATCCAAAACTTGATTAGAAAATGATTCTGTAACTTTATTAAAAATAAATTCTCCGAAATAATAGGAATCATTCATAAAGTAAAATACATATCTATCCACTACATTATTAGGTTGAATATAAAATTCAAGGCTGACCACTTTTTCATTATTAATATCCAACACTTCATGGGAAACGGGTTTGCCTAGTATTGAAATTAACTTTTTCGTTCCAATTCCAAATTCGATATTTTGAAAAAACAAAGGCTTATCTGTTAATTCCTTTTCACGTTTATTTAAAGAATTTCTGATTAAAGATACTTGATTATATAAATCAGATTTTGAATAATAATTCCCTTCATAATAACTATTATCCTTATCGAATAGACTCAAATAATTAATATGATATTGACCATAAATGATTCCATAGAGGAATACTTTTAAATAATTTCTAAAAAGAAAAACAAGGATACATGAGAATACGACGAATGTAGAGATGAGGTACATAATGATTGGTTTTTTTTAATAAATTGCTCAAAACAAATATAAGCAAACCAATTTCAATGTACAAGGAAATATTGACTATTTTTTGTTAATTGTGTCAATAATCAATTGTGCACTTCCACCATTAGAGAACAATTTATCCCATACTAACTTACGTTCATCCACATGACTGGGCTTAAAATCAGTACGCATTAATGATTTTACTAATGAAACCATTGATAAAGGTTCATCTTCTACAAAACATAAATCTTCCAAACCAGTATTCTTTACCATCAAAGTGTTAGCAATACAAAATCGCCCTTCAGATATTGATTTCAATAGCTTTAATTTGATTCCTGTATCTTGAAAAGTAGGTAAAATATTGATTTGTGCTTCCTTTATCAATCTATCCATTTCCTCAGTAGCGGGGTTCGCTATAATTTTTATATTTTTATAATGGGCCGCTTTATTCTCAAGCTCTAAACTAGGATTTTTACCTGTTATTACACAAGGGTATTTTACTTTTGAAAAAACCTCATCAATTAAAAAAGTAGCAGCTTTCTCATTTTCTTCTACTGATAAATTCCCATGATAAACCAAATAACTCCCTTTACCAACTAAACTTGTAATTCCAAAACCAGGATGAAAAGCAGGCACAAAACTCACATTGGAGAACCTACTTGAGAAATATTGTTCATCACTCTGGGAAATAGGCAAAATTACATCTGCATGGGTTAATTGAGATTCAAATTTCTCGAGCTTCTTTGCTTCTTGCTGATAATAAAACTTTTGTAGAAATTGCTTGGAGGCCAATGAAAGGTGATGGTAATATTGATGCTCTACATTATGAGTTCTAACCAATTTCAATCGGGAACTTAGTCTAATATCAGACAAAATTCCGCAGGTATGTAAACCTTCAAATAAAATAGGATAATCATCTTGTTGTAATGCCTTTATCAAATCTTCAGACTCTCTAGAAGCAACAATATATGGCTTACTCTTAAACAATTGAATCAATACATTTTGCCTCTGATAATAAGAAACCGTTTCACAAAACTTATTCAATTCTTCACTATGTTTCCTACCATATTCATAGGCATGTAAATGGATTTTAAGTCCCAATTCGTGCAAAGACTTAATCTTATAGAAAACATCAATCACTCCACCATAATCTGCAGGATAAGGAATATCAAAAGAAATGATATGAAGATGGAGATCTGAATTTTGCATTTATTATTCAATTATAAAATCTGCTCAAAATTAAAACATATTTCCCTTCTCTTTATTGTTTTCTTATAATAAAATAGAATTCTTTCAACTATACTTAGCTATTGTCTTCACTGATTCTCCAAATCTGTTTTCTTCCTTATTTATATACTATTTATATCAAGCTATCCTTTAAGATTAAATTTTCTGATTAATTTTGCCCCCGAAATGAAGAGCATAAAACATCAGTAAACGCAAAAACACAAAATATGAAATTAGAATTTTCAACTCAAGTAAGGGTAAGATATGTAGATTGCGATCAATCAGGATTTGTTTATAATGGAAATTATGCCACATTTTACGAAGTGGGTCGTGCAGAATCTTTTCGTCAATTGGGTCATACCTATAAACAAATGGAAGATGATGGGATTGTCATGCCGCTCATTAACCAATATAGTCGTTTCTATAAGCCCGCTTTCTACGACAACGTATTAACTATTATAACTCGCATACCCGAAATCCCTAAAGCTAGAATCCGGTTTGAATACTCCATATATAACGAGGAAAACGAACTCATTAACGAAGGTTATAATGAATTGATTTTCTTGAGCAAAGAAAAAGGAAGACCGATGCGAGCGCCAGAATGGTTCATTGCACTTTTAACAAACTCCCTTAGCTCATAAAACTAATTCATAGGGATTTATTGAGTTTGTAGTTTCCTCATTGTTTTTCTTTCTATCTTTACAGGAACAAATTAAAGAAATGACTAGAAAATCAGTATTTCAGCTGTCTTTATTATTATTTATTGCATTTGTATTAAATGCTTGTCAAAATAATGAACGAGAACTTACTATTGCTATATCAAAAGCAAAACCTGACAAATGGTATGGTAATTATCCACAATGGGTGCATAAAGCCGATTCCAAGGTTAAAATCATCAATATGTATGAGCTGGGTCTGGATTCAGCACTTCAAGTATTAGATTATTGTGATGGTTTAATTATTTCTGGTGGAGCAGATGTATATCCTGGTTGGTATGGTAAGTTAGCCGATACAGCAAACTGTGGCGCGTTTGATAGATATAGAGACACCTTAGAAATTGAATTGATTAGAAAAGCTATGGCATTAAAAATGCCTTTAGTGGGAATTTGCAGAGGTCAACAAATTCTAAATGTAAGCCTCGGAGGAAGTCTGATTATAGATATTCCCACCGACCACGATACTGTTATAAAACACAGACTAGTTGACTGGGAAAACTGTTTTCACCAAATTCAACTGACAAAAGGAAGCTTATTGAGTAAATTAAGCTCACAGAGCGAGGGCAAAGTAAATAGCAACCACCACCAAGCCATAGACCAACTAGCTGATGACTTAAAAATCAGCTCTATTGCAAGAGACGGTATTATAGAATCTGTAGAGTGGAGGAATCCAAAAGACAAAGGATTTATGATAGCTGTGCAATGGCATCCAGAAAGACTTGATACTGTAAACCCAGAACTATCATTACCTATTATAAGAGAGATGCTATTTCAGGCCGAGCAGTACCATACTTATAAATAACGGATTATCTACCCACCGGATAATCCAAAAATTTTAAGCGCATCATGAAATTTTGGAATGATTATCCTCTTCTAAGAATACTCCTACCTTTAATAATTGGCATCCTTTTGGCTTTTTATTATCCCAATATTATATTGCCATTTTGGAGCCTTTTTATTCTAACTACCATCCTCCTATTCTGGGCATTCCGACCATTATCTTTAAGGAAATTCTCCATAAGAATTATTGGAGGAATCGTTATAAGCTTACTTTTTCTATTGATTGGAAATCAGCTCACAGAAGTAAAAACAGAAAAATACAATCATCTACATTATTCCAATCATGACAGTGTTAGTCATTTAATCATTAGGATAAATAGTCCGCTCACCGAAAAAAGAAAATCATTTAAAGCCACCGGACTAGTAATTGGTGGATTTCAAGAAAATGATACCAATGCTATTAAGTTACAGGGCAAAATCTTGATTTATTTTGAGAAAGTCAATTTTATCAAAATGGATTATGGAGATGAAATACTCATCGCAGCAGATAAATTACAAGCCATTAGAAATCTTGGAAACCCTAATGAGTTTGACTTTACTTCTTACCTCAAAAAGCAAAACATTCACCATCATGTATTTTTAACTAAAACAGATTGGATTACGACTAATCATCAGTCTCCAAACTTGATTAAACTATGGAGTTTAAATACTAGAAATCATTTATTAAAGCTTCTTGAAAATATGGAACTGGGAGATTCTGAATTCGGAGTAGCTTCTGCTCTATTATTAGGCTATGACGAATATTTAGATCCCGATTTAAGACAAAAGTATGCAGGTTCAGGCGCTATGCACATACTTTGTGTTAGTGGCTTACATGTCGGAATTATTTTTATGATTTTTAACGTATTATTTGCTCCATTAAGAAAAACAAAATATGGTTCCTATCTCAACTCACTCCTCATCATTACTCTCATTTGGCTTTATGCATTAATTACCGGACTTTCTCCTTCAGTATTCAGATCAACCACCATGTTTTCATTTATTATAATCGGTAGTTTAATAAATAGAAAAACTAGCACTTATAATAGTTTAGCAGCCTCAGCAGTGGTTCTATTGATTAATGATCCATTTCTAATCTTCCAAATTGGATTTCAATTGTCTTATTTAGCAGTATTGGCCATATTGTTTATTCAGCCCCCTCTTTCCAAACTATACTATTTTAAAAATGGATTTCTGACCAAAACAAAAGACTTGATCGCTGTATCCATAGCAGCTCAGATAGGAACTTTTCCACTCGCCATTTACTATTTCCACCAATTCCCAAACTATTTCATACTCACCAACCTCATTGTTATTCCTCTTAGTTTCGCCATACTTCTAAGTGGTTTCGCAACCATTTTCATTCACGCCCTACCCTTTTTAAAGTCTATTCTGGGACTTCTCTCACAAAAAATCCTGTATTGGCTATTATTTATTCTAAACAGCTCTATTGGTTTTATTAATCAGATGCCTTATGCAGTGAGTAGGAACTTATATTTTACTTTCTGGGATACCTTATTAGTCTATTTTCTTATCCTCTTTCTTATTCTAGCTCTCATGTATAAAAAAGCTAAAATTTTGATTGTATTCCTTTCTATTGCCATTATTTTAATGGTTTCTAATGCCTATTTAAGGATGGAAGATTATGAAAAAGAATTTT
This sequence comes from Lentimicrobium sp. L6, assembly GCF_013166655.1. Taxonomy (NCBI): domain Bacteria; kingdom Pseudomonadati; phylum Bacteroidota; class Bacteroidia; order Bacteroidales; family Lentimicrobiaceae; genus Lentimicrobium; species Lentimicrobium sp. L6. Next base: position 37,468 of record NZ_JABKCA010000004.1, on the reverse strand, counting down.
TTATTATCTATCACGTTCCAAAGGCGTCTTTAGTAGAATGGTCAACAAGCAATAAGAGCCAAGTGATTATGGATACTTCTTTATTCAATAGCCAGAATTATGAGAGATATTTATACGAGAGTCAACTCTATAGAAGAATAGATCATACCGAATATCTAACTTTTGATAGCATTTATTCTTCTTCTTGTATTAATTTTGATGGGAGGCTTATTTTTATTCTGGATAAAAGTCTTCAAATTCCAGAAAATGCAATACACTTGAATTATCTATATCTAAGAAACAATCCTAAAATCAGCCTACACCAATTGAGCAATAAATTAAGTTTTGACACCATTATTATGGATGGGAGCAATAAATATTGGAATGTACACAAGTGGAAAATGGAATGTGATAGTTTAAGAATCCCCTATTTTGATACAAAAGAAAAAGGAGCTTTCATGATTGAAAACTCCTTTTAAAATTCATTTTTTCAAACGATTATTTTTCAAACTTAATAGCGTTTACTACTTTAGTTTCTGTTAAAGCATATTGAACCAAATCTACTAAACTATCGAAGAACTTAAAACTTAAACCTTTGATATATTTCTCATTGATTTCATCAATATCTTTCTTGTTTTCGCTAGAAAGCAAAATCTCAGTAACCTTAGCATTTTTGGCCGCTAGAATTTTCTCTTTTATACCTCCAACTGGAAGAACCTTACCTCTAAGTGTAATCTCACCAGTCATAGCAATCTTAGATTTTACTTTCCTTTGAGTAAATAAGCTCACTAAAGCAGTTAACATAGTAACACCAGCTGAAGGGCCATCTTTAGGAGTAGCTCCTTCCGGAATATGAATATGCACATTATATTTAGTAAACACATCCTCATCAATACCAAAATCAGCTGCATGTGATTTAATATATTGGAAAGCTATAGTAGCTGACTCCTTCATCACATCACCTAAGTTTCCGGTTAAGCTAAAACTTCCTTTTCCTTTACTGAGGCTGGTTTCAATAAACAGAATTTCTCCCCCAACGCTTGTCCAAGCTAATCCAGTCACTACGCCAGCAATATCATTATTTAGATCTCTATCTCGACGAAATCGTGGTGTTCCCATAATATTTACAACATCCTCTTTATCCACCTTTATATTATAGGCCTCCTCCATCACAATAGCTTTTACCCTATTACGAATAATCTTAGCCAGATTTTTATCTAAAGTTCTTACACCAGCTTCGCGAGTATAATCCTCTACTATCTGCTCCAATATGGCTTTAGAGAAAGTAAGTTGGGATTTCTTAACACCATGTTCTCTTAATTGTTTAGGTAATAAATGACGCTTGGCAATCTCTATTTTTTCTTCTTTCAAGTAACCGCTTAAATCGATAATTTCCATCCTATCTCTTAAGGCAGGATGAATGGTACTTATATTATTAGCTGTTGCAATAAACATGATTCTAGATAAATCATAATCTACTTCTAAATAATTATCGTGAAAGGCTGTATTTTGCTCTGGGTCTAATATTTCCAATAAAGCAGCTTGAGGATCGCCACTATAATTATTCCCACTCACCTTATCTATTTCGTCTAAAACAAATACGGGGTTAGAGGAATTAGCTTTCTTTAAATTTTTAATAATTCTACCTGGCAAAGCTCCGATATAGGTTTTTCTATGTCCACGCAATTCAGATTCATCACGTAAACCACCCAGGGACATTCTTATATACTTTCTACCTAAAGCTCTAGCAACTGACTTACCTAGTGAGGTTTTCCCAACACCGGGAGGGCCTAAAAGACATATAATAGGAGATTTCAAATCCTTTTTCAGCTTTATAACTGCTAGATACTCAATAATTCTCTCTTTTACTTTCTCCAAGCCATAATGGTCATCATCTAAAACCTTTTGAGCATTTTTAAGATCTAGATTATCCTCGGTATATTCTCCCCAAGGAAGACTTACAAGTGTATCGAGATAATTGAGTTGTATAGAAAACTCAGCAGCTTGAGGATTCATCCTTCTTAATTTCTTCAACTCCTCGTCAAATGTCTTCTTAACTTCTTTATTCCACTTTTTACTCTTCGCTTTCTTTTTAAGCTCCTCTATTTCAGTTTCACTTGGAACGTCTCCTAATTCTTCTTGAATGGTTCTCAATTGTTGATTAAGCATATAATCACGCTGCTGTTTATCGAGATCCTTTTTTACTTTGCTTTGAATTTGATTTTTAAGCTCCAACATTTGCAACTCCTTATGCAAATTTTTCAATACGCCTTGTGCTCTTTCAGTAATAGAATCTACCTCTAACAATTTTTGTTTGTCGTTAACATCAGCATTCAAATTACTACAGATAAAGTTCACTAAGAAGTTCGGACTTTCAATATTCTTCAAAGCGAAGGCTGCATCAGAAGGTAAATTGGGTGATTGCTTAATAATTTGAACAGAAAGCTCTTTTAAAGAGTCGAGCAATGCTGTAAAATTATCATTCTTCTCAGCCAAAACTTCGGCTCTATTCTTTATTCGAGCAACCAAGTATGGTTCTGTTTGAACCACTTCTTTCAACTCAACCCTTCTCTTACCCTGAATAATTGCTGTGGTAGTACCATCAGGCATATTCAACAGTTTAAGAATTAGAGCGGTAGTCCCAACGTTATAAAGATCTCCAATTTCAGGATCCTCTATCGCTACATCTCTCTGAGAAGCTACAGCTATGGTTTTATTTCCATTATTATAGGCTTCTTTTATCAACTTTATAGATTTATCTCTGCCTACTGTAATAGGAATGACCACACCTGGAAATAGCACCGTATTTCTTAAAGACAAAACGGGTAAGGCATCAGGTAAATCTTCATTATTCATAAGATCCTCATCTTCGCTAGATAAAAGAGGAATATATTCTGCATCGTGGTCCATTAAGTCGGACAAGTATAATAGATTTGTCATTTTTTCTTTCATATATTGACAATTTGACAGACATTTGATTAAACCATGGAAAAAACACAAACAGCCCCATCGTAAAACATTGTATATCAATTATTTATTTAATATCACTAATTGAATTCATAAGTGTTTCAAATAACATACCAAAAAAAAGCCCTTTTGTAAAAAAGGGCTTCAATATTATATGATCCAAAATTTTAATAGGACTTATTTCCAATAGTTAAATCAAATACCGATTGTAATAAATCTTGCTCCATTTGGTCAAATTCTTTACCTCTTCGGCCATAAACAATTTTCGCAACTTCAAATGCTTTATCTATTTGATAATTGCTTTGTCTTCCTGTTCCACCCCATCTAAAAGAAGGAATATAATTTCTTTGGAATCCAGAGCCAAAAATATTGCAATTCACTCCAACCACAGTTCCTGTATTAAACATGGTATTGATACCACATTTAGAATGGTCACCCATTATTAAACCACAGAAAGTTAATCCTGTACTCACAAAGCTTGACTGAGGGTAATTCCACAATCTTACAGGTTCGTATGTATTTTTAAGATTAGAGGTATTAGTATCACTACCCAAATTACACCATTCTGCGATTACACTGTTTCCAAGAAAACCATCATGCGCTTTATTACTATGAGCAAAAATCACAGTATTATTTAATTCACCCCCAACTTTAGAATAGGGACCAACAGTAGTAGCTCCATATATTTTGGCTGCCATTTTCACAACTGCATTTTCACATAATGCAAAAGGACCACGAATAACGCTATTTTCCATGATCTCAGAATCCTTACCGATATATATTGGCCCTGTATTTGCATTTAGAGTCGCAAATTCAACAGTGGCACCTTCTTCTACAAATATATTCTCCAGCCCAATTACATTATTACTATCGCTTAGTTTCGCAGATTTCCTCCCTTTTGTAAGAAGAATGAAATCATCACGAATAGCCTTGTCATTATTAGAAAAGACATCATAAGTATACATTAACTTGATATGCTCTTCATTAAAATCATGACTGTATTCAGCATCAAAATTAGGCTCACCACTAATATCTTCGCCTACATTCATGGCAATAATATAATCTTCAGTATTTAAGGTCTCATTTATCTTCAGGTTTTTAACTGCCTTTACCATTTCAGGAGTTGGACATACTGAACCATTGATAAGTATATTTTGTTTTCCTTCTTTAATAGGAAATTTCTTTGCCAAATAAGATTCTGTTATGGTTGATGTTTTTTCTCCCAAATATTTCTCCCATTTCTCTCTGATGGTTAAAATACCTATTCGAATATCAGCAATCGGCCTAACGAGTGTTAGAGGCAAAAGATTGTTTCTGGACGAATCGTCAAATAGGATATAATTCATATATTGATTATTAAATATTTATAACTCTACTTCTGTTTATACAATAATAAGCATTATTTATGGCATTTCAAAGAATATTTTGTGAAAAAACATTAAATATGAAAAGCCCAATCTCCGAAGAAATGGGCTTTATCAAATATCTTAAAACAAGAATTACTTAAGGTGTTTCTTGTATTTATTTTTGAACTTATCGATACGACCAGCTGAATCCACTAACTTCATCTTACCAGTGTAAAATGGGTGAGACTGGTTTGAAATATCAAGCTTAATCAATGGATATTCTTTTCCATCTTCGAACTCAATAGTTTCTTTAGTTTTGGCAGCAGATTTAGTTAAAAATGCATAACCGTTTGACATATCTTTAAATACTACAAATCTGTATTCCTTTGGATGGATATCTTTTCTCATTTCTTTTTTCTCCTTAATATTTTCGGTGTGCAAAAGTATATAATTTCAGTTAAAATAAAAATATTTTTCAAGTTTTTTTACGTATTAATTTCAAAGTCTTTTCTTTTTATTGAAAACATTGGTATTTTCAACTATAAAGCAACTAAAAAAGCCATAGTATCTACCCCATCTGCATAATCATTAAGCGCTGGATGCTGTCCTTGGCCAAAGTCAAAAAACTCATTTTGATGTCCAATGATGCATTGAATTTCATCTTTTTTAAGCTCCAGATATTCTTTTAATTCAGACAAGGAATTATATTCCTCATAATGAAGAACAGAAATTGGAGAGGCAAGTGAAAGGTCTTTCTTTACTAATAGAAACCCATTATCACGATGCATAACCTTATTTACCAAATATATGGCTTTATTATATTCGTAATTATTATAATATTTATTATGATGTTCGAAATGTTTATAAGACTCCATAGCCTCAAATAATGAGCGCAGCTCATATCCTATTGGGACATATAACTTGGAAACACTTCTACAACCCAAACCAAAATAACTCATAATATCCTTGGACAAAGCAAAAAGCTCTTGCTCAGTTTCCATACCATCAAGGACTGCAATTCCATTCCTGTTTTTTCTGATGATATGAGGATACTTACTAAAATAGTATTCAAAATATCGAGCAGTATTATTAGAGCCAGTCGCAATAACAGCATCAAAGTTTTCAAGTTGTCCTTTAGTAAAGTAGGCTTGACTAGCCAATTCGGGATCAACCACTCCAAGTATCTGATTTAATAATGGAAGCAAATGGGCATCATCGGAGCTTAATTTGGCTATCAATTGATGTCCTGACAAGAGAACACTTAAATAATCATGGAACCCAACTAAAGGGAGATTACCAGCCATGACTACCCCTACTTTTTTTTGCTCGTAATCCTTTTTAAAAGGATAGGGTTTCAACCAACGCTGCATTCTATCTCTTCTTAATGCCTCTGACCAGTCTTGCAAGGCCATCCTCACAAACTCTTGAGTAAACCAACCATTATAATGATGAGCATGCTCAAAATAGTCTAATAACTCATCCTGAAGCTGTATGACGGTACCCACTTGATCGTTCCATTTTTTAAGCTCCTCCAGTTTCAGTGGCTTCATGTTATTATCTAATAATAATCTTAAAAAAGCGCCCACCTTAGAAAAAGCAGCGATTCGTGTTTCTAATGCTATCATTTATTTCAAAAGTTTAAATTCAAAATTATTCGCCATTCGCTTTCTAGTAAAATACAAAATAGCATAATAGGGAGCTAATAGTGCAATAGAAATCAATCCAGCCAGACCTTCATCTTCAATGAGGTTAGTAAAAATAATTAAAGCCACCACTACTATAATTAGCGGAAACACATATCCAAATAGGACCGCCCAGGTTCCAACTTTCTGATCAATAGCAATAATCACTTTATCACCAACCTTATAGTCTTGGTTGGTATGTGGCTTCACCTCAACTATTTTCTCCTTCATATCGGAAGCAGAACAAGCTCCTTTCACCTGACAAGAAGCACAAGTTGCCATTGAAATAATACTCACAGAGAGTTTATCAGGCTCTACTAGAGTGATAATACCATCATGCTGTATTTGATCACCGATTTTTTCTGACATTTAAATGTTTTTTTTGGTGCTGGCAAAGGTATAAAAAAGCTGAAGAGAGGACTCTATTTTAAGAAAAATTAGCTACAACTATCTGATCAGATTACAATTAAAAAAATGTTAGTTTTTATTTGCGAAAAATATAAAAACATTTGTACTTTTGCAGCTGGGTAAGTCTTGTACGACTAGCTCCTTCAGAACTCCCCCAGGACGGGAACGTAGCAAGGGTATGAAGTTGTAGCAGTGCGATGCAAGTAGCTTGCCCTTTTTTTTGTGCAATCATTTTTCTCAAAAATTTGCAACACTGATCTTGAGAAATTTATTATAATCTTAGCCTTTTAAATATTAATTTGTTTGAAAGGCTTTCTTTATACCTGTTAATTATTTAGCTATGAAACCTTTTTCCATTAATACTGACTAACCAAATTGGACCTTTATTACATATCATGCTTTAAATCGAAATACAATAGATTTTTAGTATCAAAGAAAAACAATTTTCTAATAAAAGAAAGTTTATAGGATCATTTGAAGTAAAAGAAATAGCTAAATAAGTTCTTTTCAGTACCTAACAATTCCCAACTATAATTAACATCAGAACCTATTGCTACCATTCTCAATAAGCACCAGTATCAATTACCTTTAACACATTAAAAGCCTAATATACAGTACATTATCGCTATTCTAATTTTAGAAACGTGAACCTTCAAGAAATCTAATTATTAACTTTTCCACCACCAAATCGAGCTTTACGAAGCAAAGAAATAGCGGAATAAAGTATCAAACTTGCGAGTGCAATAGAGAAGGCTGGATCCACATAATCATGAATAATAACACTAGGTACAAAATAATAAACCAAAATGCTTATCACTGCAGTTAAAGCAGTAAAGGTTTTTATACGGAATAAGGTCCATTGACTTTCCATAACGGGAGAAAAAGCTTCTTTACTTATTTTTAAATTTTTGCGCCATTGGTAAAAATTTACAAAAACAGCAATTGTATTTCCAAAGACTCCAGCCATGGAAGCATAAAACTCCAATTCTTTAGGGTGAAAAAATCTTTTAATGGCAATAAAGGAAACTACAATAAAAGAAACAAAAAATACAAATACCATAATTCTGGCATTAAAAACTTCCTTTTTTATCAAAACCTCTTGCTTTTTAACCGATTTTTGAGCGGTACGTAAACTGAGGAAGACAGATAGGGATTGAGCTCCTCCCATCAGCATTTGGGCTATTAGAGTAATCGAGTTAGACAATATACTAATGAAAACAAAGGGCACCCAAGTAGCGAATATCACTAAAAAGTTAATCCAAAGCGTTCGCTTTTTCTTTTGTAATAAATCGCTTGTAACCTCCACTAGCTCGTCTTTTGATTTTCGGCTGCTTCTCTTGCCAAATGACGAACTACAATCAATACATCATCGTATTTATCGGCTAAATGTTGGCTCAATTGCTCTGCTCCAAAAACAGAACGATGCTGACCTCCAGTACAACCAAAGTTTACCATTAAATCAGTAAAGCCACGTTCTAGGTACTTGTCAACAGATTGCTCAACCAGGGTATAGACTTGCTCTAAAAAGCTATGCACTTCTTTTTCTTTAAGGAGATAATCCACCACTGGCTCGTCCATTCCTGTTAAACTTTTGTACTCGTCGTACCTGCCAGGATTTGGTAAAGCACGACAATCAAAAACAAAACCTCCTCCATTATTGGGGTCGGTAGGAATACTTCCATATATAAATGAAAAACTATTGACTTTTATCTTTAACATCTTCTAGAATTAATTTTCAAAATTATTTTTTATTTGCACAACATCAGCTAATATCTTTAAAAAATAGGATATTTTATCATCACCGCCCATCTGTACCAGTAGTCTTTGCAGGTTATCCAGAGCATTGGGAATGCTGTTTTTAAAATAGGGCTTTCCTTCTATCAATCCTCTAAATCCATAGGCTCCAAGTGTTTGAACAATGCGTATTAAAAGGATTTTTTTGAAATTATTATCGAAATCCATCCTATTCTGACTTATTTCTGGTGTACAGAGCATAAAGTAGTCATCTAAACATTGCTTTCTAAAGGCATTGGGCAAGTTAGCGGAGGCCTGATATAATAGACTAGCCAGATCATAAAGCATGGGGCCTCTCCTACCTCCTTGAAAATCGATAAACCAAACTTCCCCTTTATGTATATGAATATTTCGAGCTTGAAAATCTCTAAACATAAAATAAGGTTCCAATTCATTTATCGCCAAATCTTGAGCCAAAAACTGAAAATTATCCTCCAATAATTGTTCATCAAATTCAACTCCTGAAACTTTAAGGAAGTAATACTTAAAATAGTTGAGATCCCAAATTATCGACTGCTCATCAAAAGAAGCGCGAGGATAGCATTTTGAGTAGTCGAGTTCACGAGCACCTAATTGCATTTTCATGAGCATTTCCAAGCTCTCCTTATAATATTGCTTAGTTCCAGTGGTTAACCCTTCAGATTTCAAGTAATTGAGTAAATTTAAATCCCCAATATCTTGCTGTAAATAAACATAGCGATCCTCCGAAATATAATATACTTCAGGAATACGAATTCCTTTTTGTCGGAAATAATCAGCCAAATAAAAAAAAGCTTCATTCTCTCTTATATCTGTGCTGTAGGTGGCTATTATTGTTTTGTCACCAGAATATAAACGAAAATAATGACGACTAGAAGCTGAACCAGAGTTTAATACTTCAATCCGTTCTGGCACCTTCGATTGCCAATTTTGGTATTCTTTTGAAATAAGTATTTCTGTATTTATGCGAATCATTGTTCAAATATAGAAATTTCATGGAATTTGAGACTTTGTTTTTCTTGCGTATAGCAAATACTATAGATTTTCCCTTATCAATTAAACCGATAAATAATTGAAAAAAAATGAAGTGATATCTTCCATATGAGATTATGTTCATTATATTTGTAAATTCAATATGAGATAATTCTCATATTAAGGTGTCAGAATACCAAAATGATATTTAATCATTCAACAAAGAAAAAAGCACTATGAAAACAATTAAAAATATCTTTAGTTTTTATATCGATGGCTATAGAGACATGACTTGGGGCAAAAATCTGTGGCTCATTATATTCATCAAGCTATTCATCATGTTTGCCATCTTCAGACTTTTTTTCTTTAGTGATTTTTTGGGATCACACTTTGAAAACAATCGGCAAAAAAGCGATTATGTTTTGGAACAATTAACTACGCCTAATAAATAATTTATGGAACAATTTGATTTTACATTAATTGATTGGTCCAGAGCTCAGTTTGCGCTCACGGCCCTATATCACTGGCTTTTTGTACCTCTCACCCTCGGAATTACTTTCATCATTGCCATCATGGAGACCATCTATGTAAAAACGGGGAACGTAGAGTGGAAAAAAATCACCAAATTTTGGATGACTCTTTTTGGAATTAACTTTGCCATTGGAGTAGCTACTGGTATCATATTAGAATTTGAATTTGGCACCAATTGGTCTAACTACTCTTGGTTTGTTGGAGATATTTTTGGAGCCCCACTAGCCATTGAAGGAATTATGGCTTTCTTTATGGAATCTACTTTTATCGCCATTATGTTTTTTGGTTGGAATAAAGTGAGTAAAGGATTCCACCTTACCGCAACTTGGTTAACAGCCATAGGAAGCAACTTATCTGCGCTCTGGATTTTAGTCGCTAATGGATGGATGCAAAATCCAATAGGCATGAACTTTAACCCAGATACAGCCCGCATGGAGATGAATAATTTCTGGGAAGTATTATTTAATCCTAATGCCATCAATAAATTTTTACACACCATATACTCTTCCTATATTTTAGCAGCAGTATTCGTTCTTGGAATTTCAGCTTGGTACCTACTCAAAAATAGAGAAGCTGCTTTGGCCAAAAAAAGCATTCTTGTGGCAGCTATTTTTGGATTTATTTTCAGTGTGTTAACTATCGGAACTGGAGATGAAAGTGCCAGAGAAATAGCAAAATCACAACCCATGAAATTTGCAGCCATGGAAGGTCTATATTATGGTACAGACCATGCTCCTTTGGTTGCAGCTGGAATCCTAAAAGACGATCCCATTCCAGAAAATGCCAAAAAGAAAGATTTCTTCTTCGAAATAGAAATACCTAGTGCCTTAAGTTATATGGCTTTCTTAGATGGAGATGCGTTTGTTGCTGGCATACACGATTTGGTACATGGCAATGAGGAACAAGGCATCATGTCTTATTATGAAAAGATGGAACGAGGTAAAATTGCTCGTCAAGCACTCACCGACTTTAAACTAGCCAAAAAAGACAATAACGAAGCTCAAATAAGCAAATTAACAGCACAATTTGAAGACGAAGACTTCCTCAATAATTACTTTGCTTATTTTGGATATAGCTATTTTGATAACCCACACGATATTATCCCAAGTGTTCCTTTTAGCTTTTATAGTTTCCATATTATGGTGGTACTTGGAGGACATTTTCTAGTTCTTTTTATGGTAGTTCTATTCTTTTTATACAAAGAAAAATTACATCAAATGCGCTGGCTTTTATGGCTAGCGGTTTGGACCATGCCATTAGCCTATGTGGCTTCAGAAAGCGGATGGATTATTGCAGAAATGGGAAGACAACCCTGGGTGATACAAGATTTAATGCCTACCATGACTGCTGTTTCAAATATTGACAGCAATAGTGTCATCATCACCTTTGCACTTTTCTTTATCACATTTACAGCACTGCTTATTGCTGAGATAAAAATTATGCTAAAGCAAATTCATATCGGACCAAACGAAGGAGGACATTAGGATGTTTGAAAATTTAGACTTAATCACATTACAGCATTATTGGTATGCTATCAACGCATTACTTGGGGCCTTATTGGTATTCTTACTATTTGTACAAGGCGGACAAACACTTATTAATTGCATCGGGAAAACGGAACTAGAAAAAAGTATGCTCATTAATACACTCGGCAGAAAGTGGGAATTTACTTTTACCACTTTAGTGACCTTTGGTGGCGCTTTTTTCGCATCCTTCCCCCTATTCTATTCCACTAGTTTTGGTGGTGCCTATTGGGTTTGGATGATTATTTTATTTGCATTCATTGTGCAAGCCGTTTCCTATGAATACCGCTCAAAACCCAATAATTTCTTGGGTAAAAAAGTATTTAATGGTTTTCTATTTGCCAATGGACTTATAGCGCCTATCTTCTTAGGAACTGCAGTGGCTACCTTTTTCACTGGCTCACCATTCCATATTAACGACCTCAACCAAAGTTTCTGGGATTCTCCTTTTAGAGGACTCGAATTGGCTCTTACCCTGACTGACTATAATACTTATATTAATTTAAGCCTAGGATTGGCTGTCTTCTTCCTCAGCCGAACGCTAGCCCTCCTCTATTTTATGAATAGCATTGAGGACGACTCCATTTTAAGACGCTCTAGAGAAAACATACTAAAAAATGCCATTCCATTCGTGGTGCTTTTTCTCTTCTTCTTGATCAATATTTTGGTGAAAGATGGTTTTGCAGTTAGTGAAAATGGAATGATCAGTTTAGAACCTTATAAATATTTCAATAACCTGATTCAAATACCTGTGGTATTCATCTTATTAATCATTGGAGTATTAATGGTTTTAGCTGGAATCGCCCGAGCTTTTCTGGTACACAAATGTTCTTCAAAAGGAATATGGCCAGCAGGTATAGGAACTATTCTTACTGTGTTTGCTTTATTTTTAATGGCTGGCTTTAATCACACGGCCTATTATCCTTCATATACCGACATACAAAGTTCACTAACCATATATAATAGCTCAAGTAGTCACTATACCTTAGTAGCTATGTCCTATGTTTCACTTTTAGTTCCATTCGTTCTTGCTTATATTTGGTATGCATGGAAATCGATGAACAAGAAGAAAATAGATGCAGAAGAAATGGAAAATGAACATCACATTTATTAAAAACAAGGAAAATGTATACTAAAGAAATTATCATGCTTATCACGTGGCCAATAAGTATCTATTTAACATACTTATTCATCAAGTGGGCACTCAAAAAGTTCGATCATCTATTAAAATAAGGAAATTTAGCTTATAGCTATTTCATAATACTCATTCATTTCATTTTGATAATCAGCGAAAGCTGATGTTTTTGCAGCATTCTTATCGGATGCTGCATTTTTTTTAGGAAATTTTTAACTTTTTTTAAACAACATATACTATTGATATACTGACTTTTAAAAACTTTAAAGACTTCTGGTACCTGATTACATATAATTAACTAGATATGTCATATAAGGTATTTTAGTACTTTTAGTACCTAATTACCTCAACTCTAAGAAATGTAAATATTTATCAATAGAAATGATATGAGTACAACAAGAAGAGAATTTTTAAAAAACTCTGCTGCAGCATCTGTGGCCACGGCGGTAGGTATGTCACTCCCAATGGGTGTTCAAGCTGCTATGAACGATGCTGAAAGCGGATGGCGCTGGGACAAATCAGTTTGCCGGTTCTGTGGTACCGGATGTGGTATTATGGTAGCAACCAAGGACGATAAAATCGTAGCTGTAAAAGGAGATCCAGCCGCTCCTGTTAACAGGGGCTTAAATTGTATTAAAGGATACTTTAATGCAAAAATCATGTATGGTGAAGACCGCCTACAACAACCTTTATTACGTGTAGATGAAACTGGAAATTTCAACAAAAACGGTAAATTTAAGCCCGTAAGTTGGAAGAGAGCCTTTGATGAAATGGAAAAACACATCAAAAGTAGTCTACAAGAGAAAGGCCCTACTGGCATAGGAATTTTTGGCTCGGGACAATACACAGTACAAGAAGGATATGCTGCTGTTAAATTAATGAAAGCTGGATTCAGATCTAATAATATCGATCCTAATGCTCGTCACTGTATGGCTTCTGCCGTTGCTGGTTTTATCCAAACTTTTGGTATCGATGAGCCTGCAGGATGTTATGATGATATCGAACTTACCGATACAGTGGTAACCTGGGGAGCTAATATGTCAGAAATGCACCCTATTCTTTGGGCTCGAGTGAGCGATAGAAAATTGAGTGCACCAGACAAAGTTAAAGTAGTTAATCTAACCACTTTTACCAACAGAACTTCTGATTTAGCTGATATTGAAATTGTGTTTAAACCACAAACCGATTTAGCTTTATGGAACTACTTGGCTCGTGAAATTGTATATAATCACCCGAAATCTGTAGATCAAGAATTCATAGATAAACATATTATTTTTGCTACTGGTCCTGTTGATACAGGATATGGCATGCGTAAAGCTGGTCATCCTAAATATGATGCAAAAGAATCTGTTATCAATGCCAAAGAATCTTCTAAAATAGTATCAGAAGCTGAAGGGGTTACGCTTGGATATTTAGGCCATAAAGCGGGCGATACTTTAGAAATGAAAAATACCGCAAGTGCTGGTAAACATTGGAAGATTGAGTTCGAAGAGTTTAAAAAAGCTCTTGCCCCTTATACCTTAGAATTTGTTGCTGAATTATCAAAAGGTGATAGCAATGAAGATATTGAAGCTTATAAAGAGAAATTAGTAGCTCTTAAAGATTTATATGTAGATCAACAAAGAAAAGTAGTTTCTTTCTGGACGATGGGAATGAATCAGCACACTCGTGGTACATGGGTGAATGAGCAAGCTTATATGGTCCATTTCCTATTGGGAAAACAAGCCAAACCTGGGAATGGTGCTTTCAGCTTAACTGGCCAACCATCGGCCTGTGGTACAGCACGTGAAGTAGGAACATTTGCTCACCGCTTACCCTCTGATATGGTAGTCGCCAACCCAAAACACAGAGCTGTTTCTGAGAAAATCTGGAAACTGCCAAAAGATACATTAAATCCAAAAGTAGGAACACACTTCATGAAACTCATGAGAGATTTAGAGGATGGTAATGTAAAATTTGCTTGGGTACAAGTTAATAATCCTTGGCAAAATACTGCTAATGCCAATCACTGGATTAAAGCCGCTCGCCAAATGGACAATTTCATTGTTTGTAGTGATGGTTATCCAGGTATTTCTGCAAAAGTATCTGATTTAATTCTTCCAACTGCCATGATCTACGAAAAGTGGGGAGCTTATGGAAATGCAGAACGTAGAACACAGCATTGGAAACAACAAGTAACTCCAGTTGGTGGTGCCATGTCAGATACTTGGCAAATTGTTGAACTTTCAAAGCGTTTTACCATAGGCGAACTTTGGGGCACACAACCTATTCCCGGTTTAGAAGCTGGTCTACCTGATGTTATGGCCGAAGCAGAAGCCATGGGTTATAATAAAAAAACAACCCTATACGAATTGCTTTATGCCAACGAAGAAGCAAAGTCCTATAGCTGGCCAGATCCAATTGGTGATGGTTTCTCAAATACTGAAGTAGAAGGAGACAAAAGAGAAATTATTGGTAGTGACGACAAGCCTTGGGAAGGTTATGGTTTCTTTATTCAGAAATATCTTTGGGAAGAGTATCGTAAATTTGGTGAAGGAAAAGCTCACGATTATGCTGATTTCGACACCTATCATAAAGTACGTGGACTAAAATGGCCAGTGGTGGATGGTAAAGAAACTCAATGGCGTTTTAATGCTAAATACGATCCTTATGCTCGTAAAGCCGATACTGGAGAATTTGCATTCTACGGTGCTGCTTTCAAAAATCTTCCTCAAGGTGATTTAACTGGTGTTCAAGCTGACAAAGATAATTATGACCTGACGAATAAAGCAAAAATCTTCTTTAGACCTTATATGGATCCTCCAGAAATGCCTGATAAAGAATATCCATTATGGTTATGCACTGGCCGTGTATTAGAACATTGGCATAGTGGAACCATGACCATGAGAGTTCCTGAATTATACCGTGCTGTTCCCGAAGCCTTATGTTATTTACATCCAGAGGATGCTGAGAAAAAAGGCCTACAACAAGGCGATTTGGTTTGGGTAGAATCCAGAAGGGGAAAAGTAAAAGCTCATATCGACACTAGAGGTAGAAACAGACCTCCTGTTGGTTTAATTTATGTGCCTTGGTTTGACGAGAAAGTGTTTATTAATAAGGTATGTTTAGATGCAACCTGCCCTATTTCTAAGCAAACTGACTTTAAAAAGGCAGCTGTCAAAATTTATAAGGCATAATTAGCATATCATGCAAAAGCAAACTAAAAATACAAGTCGACGAGAAGCCATCTTGAAAGTTTTTCAAGGCGCGGGAATTTTGAGTCTCGGTGGATTGGTTTGGGGAGCCTACCTGAATAAGGCCAAAGCCTCCAAATTAGTTCTCAGACCACCTGCTGCTATGAAAGAAGACGACTTTCTAAGAGCATGCATCAAATGTGGTGCTTGCGTTCAGGCTTGCCCTTATGAGACATTGAGATTGGCACAACCTCAGGAAGAAATTCCCGTGGGAACTCCATATTTCGATCCTCGTTTGGTACCATGTCACATGTGCGTTGATGTCCCTTGCGTTCCTGTTTGCCCAACTAATGCTCTTGATATTCAAAAACTCATTCCTGAAGGAGAAACAACAATTCCGCAAAATATGGATGTGAATAAAATGGATGTGGGAGTAGCTATGATAGATGAAAAATCGTGTATTGCCTTTTGGGGAATACAATGCGATGCTTGCTATCGTGCTTGTCCTCTCATTAATGAGGCCATTAGTTTAGATTTTGAAAGAAATGAAAGAACAGGAAAACATGCCTTCCTAAAACCTAGAATAAACCCAGATATATGCACCGGATGTGGCAAATGCGAACATGCATGTGTTACCGAAAAGGCAGCAATCTTTGTGTTACCTCGTGAGGTGGCTGAAGGAAAAGCTGGGAATTTTTATATTAAAGGTTGGGAGAAAAACGACGAAGTCCGTTTAAGAACAGATAAAGATGAATCTACTATCAAAGGTAGAACCAATGATGAAGATTATTTAAATGATTGGGAGGATTTGATAGATGACTAATGTAATATTTAATAACCGTTTTTTAATCCTAAGGCGAATCAGTCAGGTGGGAATTCTCTTCCTTTTTGTTGGAGCGAACCTTTTTGCCTGGAATGTATTGGTTGGAGATTTAAGTTCAGCTCGTGTTTTCGATGTATTCCATTTAACAGATCCACATGCCATCATTCAGATGCTATTTGCAGGATTTATTGTGGGAACCGATGCATTGATTGGTGGACTTATCATACTCCTTTTCTATGCACTATTTGCCGGAAGAGCATTTTGTAGTTGGATTTGTCCTATGAATATGGTTACGGATACCGCATTATGGTTACGTAAAAAATGGCGTTTAAACGAAATTCAATTTAATACACCTATCAAAAGAAATATCAGATATTGGGTTCTTATTTTAGGACTTGTTTTATCACTTATTTCTGGAGTAGCGGCATTTGAATTCGTTAGCCCTGTTGCCATGTTACATAGAGGAATTATTTTTGGAATGGGATTTGGCTGGGCAGCTATTGCTGTCATTTTCTTATTCGATTTATTAGTATTGAAAAATGGATGGTGCGGGCATGTTTGTCCAATAGGTGCATTCTATTCTTTCACTGGAAAGTTTCACTGGATTAAAGTGCAACATACGGTTGAGAATTGTACCGATTGTTTGGATTGTATAAAAGCCTGTCCTGAACCTCAAGTACTAAGAATTATTGGTAAAGAAAGCGGAGCTATTTCTAATTCTGAATGTACCAACTGCGGAAGATGTATTGAAGTTTGTAATGATTATGCTTTGAAATTTATTAAAAAAGAAAAGATACAGGAGGAAAAATAATGAAAACTAAAATTATCATATTAACAATTTTGATGGGCACTTTCCTTTGGTCGTGTTCCAGCAAAAAAGCAACAGTGGAAACTGAAGCCGCGAAAGTAGCTCCAAAGACTGAAGTTGCTGTTGTAAAATTAGAAAATGCTGAACTAATTAACGATGCTGAACTTGGCTATGGCCATACTGATTTGTTTGATGAAAGCACAGTAGAAATCCCTAAGTTTGACTATTCAGCTGGGGCTGCAGGAACGGTAGGGAACTGGGAACGTTCTTTTGAGAATGCTCCACCTTTGATTCCTCATACCATGGTGGGCTTTGTGCCCATTAAAGCGGGAGCAAATACTTGTTTGGCTTGTCACTTACCTGCGGTAGCAGCTGCTTTAAAAGCAACAGCAATGCCTCAATCACATTTTACGGACTATAGACCAGAGCTTATTGAAGAAGCTGGCTTATATAAAGTAGATGCCAAAGAAGGTGAAGTAGTTAGTAAAGATATGGGTGCCAATTATAACCTCGCTCGTTATAATTGTACCCAATGTCATGTTCCACAGGTAAAACCTACTGTTTTTATCGACAATAATTTTAATCCAATTTTCCGTGCTGAAGGAGATTCCAAGAAAACAAATCTTTCTGAAAACATTGGCGAAGGAGTTAAATAAACTATTTGATTTTGAATTTAAGGTTTGGGAGTTTCTGATTATAAATACCAGAAAACTCTCAAACTTTTTAAGGAATATGCTACCTTAGTATAAATTGATAAATAGATGAAAACATTCCTATATCTAATCTTCTTACTTATCTCTAACTTGTCCAGCTTTGCACAAAGCCCATTATATAGTATTAAAGCAAAAGGTGCGGTTACCTCCATTATTCTTGAAGGCGATAAGCTATACGCCGCTAATGATAAAGGAAGTATTGAATGTTTTAATTGGAAATCTAAAAAACTAGATTTCTCTATTGAATTTGAAAACATAAAAGATTTTATGGGTGATGAGATGCCCCCAAAAGTATATTCCATTGACAAAATTGAAGGTAAAAGTAAACTCATTGGAGTAAGTCAAGGAGTACATGGCTTTAGAAATCTTCACCTCATCATCAATAATAAATTAGAAAAACTATTAGATGCTGAAAAAGATAAGATGATGATAAAGAAGGCTTATTTTTTGAATGAAAATCAGATTATTATAGCCACTTTAGGAAATGAAATTATGGTTTATAATATTGAAAATAAAACGTGGGAATATAAAAAGCATATCGGTACTTCTGTGTTTTCCGATTTCTGCATCAATGAAGACAAAAGCAAATTAGCAGCAACCGATGAAAGCGGAATCATTCATATTCTAAATACCCAAACAGGGGAATCTATCAAAGAATATTCTGGTCAAAATGTAGACAACATCTATCAATTGGCCTTCTTTGCAGGAAAAGTAATTGGAGCGGGCCAAGACAGACGAATTTGTGTATATAGCAATCTTTCCTCCTATTATTTAGAATCATCTTTCCTAGTTTATAGTGTAGGAATGAGCCGAGATGGGAAATGGGGCGCCTTTGCCGATGGAGAAGAAAACGATATTAAAGTTTTTAGCATCTCCACAAAATCAGAAAAAATTATACTCAAAGGGCAAAAAAGCACACTCACACAAATTAAATTCGTAGAAGAAAATTACATTATCTCCTCAAGCGAAGACCCTGAAATAATGGTTTGGAAGTGGAGATAAAAATATAAAAGAATGTTTTATGTATGATGTTCAATGCTCCTTACAAACAAACTATAAACTTTTAACTAGAAATAAAATGAATATAAGTGGAATATTAGTACAAGTAAGACCGGAATATACCGAAGAAGTCATCAATGCCATTAAAGAATCTGAATTTGGCGATTATCATATGCATGACGAAAAGGGAAAAATTGTGGTAACCATAGAAGGCGAAGACGTTTCAGAGGAGATTGCTAAACTAAATCAACTCCAAAAAATACCACATGTCATCTCAGCAGATATGATGTATGCCTATTCAGAAGATGAGCTGGACAAGGAAAGAGAGAAATTGGAGAAAGGTGGAAAAATTCCAGATTGGCTTAACGATCCAGATGCGCAACCTGAAGACATTAAGTATAATGGAGATTTACGTGGTAAGAGATTTTAGGAATATTAGATGGGGATATTTAATGACTGAAATCCAAACCTGATTAATGAATAAGTGGGAAACGAATAGAGATTCCGCAAATAGAAACTTAGAATAGTAAACTCTCAGATATTTATTTAACGTTTACGAATTCAGGGAAAGCATTTACTTATTAGAGATTTTTACACTCAGTAATTTACTTATTTTTGTATATTGAATTAAATATTGAAGATTATGAAAATATATAAAATAGCGCTGAGTCTTTTGGTATTTGCATCTCTTTTTTCTTGTACAAAGGAATTAGATAAAACTGCAAACGAAGAAACTCCAATCACCTCTCTTACTCAATTAGTAGTGGCTGATAATTTCACTTGGCAATCTGGATTAACAGGCCAACTCAATCTTAGCTTCAACAATCCTCATAATGTTTCCACTGAATTTGAGATTATTAATATTATTGATGAACAGGGACAAATCATTAAAAGAAATAGAATTCTTAATGGAGAAGTCAGTTTTAATATTGAACTTCCTCAAAATTCAACATACTATGTTCAATTCCCAGTAACTGGTGAACAATTCGAGATAACAGAAATTAAAGACATGGTTTTGGACTTAGGCCCAACTAATTCTTTTAAATCTTCAACAGCAA
The DNA here is from genome assembly GCF_013166655.1 of Lentimicrobium sp. L6. Taxonomy (NCBI): domain Bacteria; kingdom Pseudomonadati; phylum Bacteroidota; class Bacteroidia; order Bacteroidales; family Lentimicrobiaceae; genus Lentimicrobium; species Lentimicrobium sp. L6. Next base: position 17,578 of record NZ_JABKCA010000004.1, on the reverse strand, counting down.
TAAATGAGGATATAGAGAATTGTACTACTTGCGACAACCCAATGGAAAATGCTGGAGCAGAAGCCCCAGCTTTAAATGGTGGATATTCTATAAAACATCAAGATGATGTTCCTGGCTGGGAAACCAATGCTGTGGATCATAGAATAGAAATTTGGACAAATGGTTTTCAGGGTGTTCCAGCACAAGAAGGCAATCAGTTTTTCGAGCTTAATGCCAATCGTGTTGCAGATTTATACCAAGAGCTTTGCCTTAACCCAGGTTCATCTATAGTTTGGTCTGTTTGGCATAGGGGCCGTGCAGGTGTTGATGTAGCTGAGGTCAAAATTGGTGGTTCTGTAGAGTCTGCTGTAACTTTAGAAGTAATGACCGACGGAACTGATGCTTGGGGACACTACATGGGAACCTATACTGTTCCTGAAGGACAAGAAACTACTTTCTTTGTATTTAGTTCGGTATCTTCTGCTGGTTCTAATTCCGTTGGTAATTTCCTCGATAATTTTGAAATAGAATGTGATTTTGATGGCGACGGTATTCCTGATAGTGAAGATGATGATCCAGGTAACCCTGATGTAGCTTATGTATCCTATTTCCCTACTTCAGGAAAACAAATAATAGCTTTCGAAGATTTATGGCCTAGCCTTGGGGATTTTGATTTTAACGATTTAACCTTGTCTAACCAAATCACCATTAGCAAAGGGGAAACCTTTGACATTCTTTTTGCTGACTTCAAAGTAAGCATTGATGCCATAGGAGCTGGTATTCATAATGGAATTGGAATGATGCTCTATGATGAAGAAGGAAATACTTTCCCAAATGAAATTATTGCTTCTGTTTCGGGTGATGTTAGCCTTGACCCAGACAATACTAATGGTCTAATTTTAAGCAATGATGTATATAGTTCCATTGAAGAATATTATCAGAATAATGGTGTGGGCCCAACAAACCAAAATCCAGACACCCTTTCCTTTACTGTGACTTTTAATAATGGAGTAGCTGATTTCACCCCTGAACTATATATCTTCCGATCTAACGATCGTTCTCACGAAATTCATAGAAGTATATTTCCTGGAACTGCTGTAGCTGACCCTACTCTATTTAATACTTCTGATGATAATGGAAATTACCAAACTGCAAATGGTATCCCTTGGGGCATTGAAATTATTATGGAAGGTGATTATAGTAGCCCTATAGAATACATAGAGATTTCTGAAGCATACCCACAATTTTTACCTTGGGCACAATCCGGTGGAACTCAAAATACTAATTGGTATGAATCACCAGTTGATTCTAAAGTATTTGATATTAATCAATAATTTCAGGTTTTAATAATATCAGATTTTATAACAACAATTAATTGCGTCCCCAATTAGTTTCATAGAATAAAAAGATTCTTCACTTCATTGCATTTCGTTCTGAATGACAATATATTAGCATATGACATTCAGGAAGAATAGATTTGATTTTTTCAATGGCAAAATCAAACCCATTCTTCCAGTTTCCTCACCACAACACTTGTCACTCCGATTCGTAGCCCGTCTGACTCTGTCTAGCTGTGTAGCCAGATAGATTTGCAGAGGCGAGGAGTCTTTTGTGATTATTAGGATGCTATTGATTAACAATAATTAAAACCATTATAAATAAAATGAAGCCAATACTTTGAAATAGGTATTGGCTTTTTTGTGCTTAATGATTTTTCAATATAAAAATTAAATACTTTAGCTTCATAATAAAAAATCATGGCAAAGAAGAAAAAGACTAAGGTTATCCCTTTACTAAAACCTGGAAACTATATAGTAAAAAAATCTAAAAACCTTCCACTCCATAAGTGTTGGATTAATAAGAGTTGGAAAAGTGGCGGCAAAGCTAACCTTATGATCTCTAGGAAACATAGCAATCAAAATATTACCATCTGTCATTATTTGGTAGATTTATATAGCCTTGGGATAAAAGATACGCACTATCAATTTAATATTTATGAAGAAGAGTTTCTGAATTTTGTTAAATCACAAAGCGATGAAGATTTCCTTATTGAAATTGATTATCCTACTGCTCACAATATAATATATGCAGCTTTGGAATATGCCGAGGAATTAGGCTTCAAACCTCATAAAGATTTTGAAGCTGTAACCGAACATTTCCTTGAAGAGGATGATGAAAATATTGAACTGATTGACATTGAATGCGGACTCAACGGGAAACCTACTTTTATGAGTAGCGACAGCGATAGCGAGCAATTGATTCAACAAACCTTAAAGCAATTAGAGAAGGCTGTGGGGCCAGGTAATTTTGAATTTATAGATGGTACTGGTTATTTCAATAATGATATTGATGAAGATGATGAATACACTGAAGAAAATGAATTCTTTTATCACCTCCCACCAACTTTGCAAAATACAGTTAGAAAATCAGACTTAGAAAGTTTAGTAGACAATACCCTTCAGTTATTCCAATCAAAAGACCTTGAAGAACAAAGCAATGCCACCTTACTCACTAACTACATTTTAGGTAAATTAGAAGAACACAGCTATATAGATGAAGATTGGTATTTTCAATTAGATGATTATTTTGACCAAAATGAAATCTTAAAAGAGGGGCCTAAAGAATTATATACAGAGTACAATAATCAACAATCCGTTTTTTCACAAACCTCCTCAATAGATGATGATTTAAAAAAGCTGAGCAATCAACATGATTTCGAAGAAGACAAAGTCAGGATTCTACTAGACCAAAACCCCAATATTCCTATTTTACATTATTATTTCTTTTTAACTGTAACTGATAATCCCAAGCAGCAGATAGATATTATAAAAAAGGCTAATAAACTATTTCCCGATATCACTCTGTTTAAAATACTGAAATTTACTCTTAACAATTCCAACAAGCCCAAAATCATAGATATTCATGAATTACACCAAAAATTCTATGGAAACAATCATCAAATTCATGAAATAGAAGCTCTAGAATTAATGAATTGCTTTTTTAACATCACTAAAAAGCAAAACCTTGTTGCAAGCCTCCCCTATTTTGAAAGTAGTATTTTAGAATATGGATTAGCAGAACAATTTGAGACAAAATTATTAGAAAAGTTATTCTATCATAAACTTAGCGTTTTATTGGCTTTACAAGAAACTTTAAAAACGCTAGATGATTAAAAACATTCATAGAGGTCAGTAGGTAAACTCATTAAAAAAATCGGGAATTTTTTTTTAGATTTCTCCTCCCAGTAGTCGTCGAAATGACATCGATACATAGGGGATTAGGCAAAGGCATCGAGGACACATTTAATTTCCATAAGTAGTCCTCGCTGCCTTTGCCCCAGAAAACAAGGTAATGTCATTTCGACAGAAATCTCGTAACAGAGTTAAGAGCTGTATGGAGAAATCTATTGCGATAAACGAACCTTACTATTGAATCAAATAACAACACATTAAAGACTAACACTAATTGGCAACAAGATTTATGTGGTATGTAATAAAGTACCGGCCTCTAAACATTCATTGTAGAATTTGTGTAAATTAGTGGTTTAAATTCAACATTGATGTTTAGAAAATATAATTCTATTGAAAACTCCTATCAAAAAGAATTCGTTGACAGAATAAAGCGAGAAGGCTACGATCAACAAACTTTTGTGGTTCAGGAAAAAGCACATGGAGCTAATTTCAGCTTTTGGACAGAGAACGGTATTAACTTTTCTTATGGTAAAAGAACTGGTGAATTAATGTGGGAAGAGAAATTCTACAATTTTCAATATGTTTTTGAAAAGGTAAAAATCCAGCTCCAAATGCTCTGGACAGAAGTAAATCAAGAGTTTGAGAATGTTGAAATCCTTCATATCTTTGGTGAGCTTATAGGAGGAAATTACAATCATGCTGATGTAGCAAAAGACAAACAAGCTGTTTTGACACAAAAAGGTATTTATTACTCCCCTTCCAATGAGTTTTATGCTTTCGATATGATGATCAATTACAAAAACTACTTAGATATAGACATTGCCAATTCTTTATTCAAAAAAGCCGGAATGCTTTATGCTGAAAATCTATTCGAAGGAAATATAATAGAATGTCTCTCCTACCCCAACGAATTTGAATCTACCATAGCTCGTCAACTCCAATTACCTCCAATACTACCTAATATTGCTGAAGGAATAGTGATTAAACCCAATAAAACCTGTTTTTTCGATGGCGGACAAAGAGTAATTCTAAAAAATAAAAATGAAAAATGGGCCGAAGTGGCCAAACGAAAAAAGAGAGTAAAACCACCACAAGAAATCTCCGATAAAGTGAAATATTTACAAGAGGAAATTCTTCATTATATCACCGAAAACCGATTCAATAACCTCCTCTCAAAATTGGGGAGCTTTAGCCATAAAGGCATTGGCAAAGTACTGGGTATGTTCTCAAAAGATATAGTGGAGGACTTTGAAAAAGATTTTGAAAAAGAGATGAACGAGCTGGACAAGAATGAGCAAAAGCTAGTCAAAAAGTCAATTTCGAATTCTGCCAAAAATATTATTCTACATGCAATAAAAAATCAATAATTAGATTTAACATAATAAATCATCATGCAAAAATATATCAATCAATTAATTGAAGACTTAATACAGGTAGCCAAAAACCCTCCGCCCCCGAGTTATATTGAAGCACCTCCTCATATAGAATCTGAACCAGTGATAGCTGAACTAGCCCTCACTCCTTTTATGCCAATCTCTAAAATTGTAGGTATCGAAGAAAGTGCCTTTCCTCCCGGTTTTAAGCTGAGTTCCCAACAATGCATTGATGTAATTCATGCTGTTTTACAAGTATTCGAAGCATTGAACATTGAATTAATAGATCAGCCTGAAGATATTCCACCAGAGCTACTTTATGAAGCCATTATCTCATGTTGGGATCAGGAAGTGCAATATTTACCAAATGCCGGAATGGATTTAGAGCTCTGTACTGGTGACCAAATAGATTGTCCATACGGAGAGTTCTGTTCGTGTAACGAGGAGTTTGATGAGGAAGAGTTTCCAGAGAAATTTAACTCGGTGATTACTCCAATAGCAGAATGGATAGACCTAGGCATGTATTGCATGTTAAATTCTGATACTCTGGAATTTGAATACATTCCAGTTATGATGCTCCAAGACCCTGAAGAATATAAACTTATCACTGGGGAAACAGAAGAGGATATGGATTTCAAATACAAAAACTGGAGAGGATTAATTGAGATTGCACCGCTCGAGCCCTCTGAATCTTTTGAAATAATGGAAAATTTTGCTTTTGAATTAGACGATGAGGAACTACGAGATAAATTGTTTACAGCACTAAATAATAGGAAACCTTTTAAGCATTTTAAACATTTAATCGAGCACTCTGCTTATCGAGAACAATGGTTCGACTTTAAGATAAAGCAAGTGGAACACCATGTAAAAAAGAAGATTTTCGTTGGTTTTACAATACTGTAATAAAAAGCAATAATTATGGAACACAAAAGAGAAGATATAGAAGGACATAAAAAACGACTTAAGGAAATGGTCAACAGTAAAGACATCATTTCCGGCATACATAATTACTGCGATCGTTGGTGTGAAAGATGTACGCATACTAAACATTGTACTGTATTTTTAATGGAGCAAGAAGAAAAAGAAAAAGGTGACCATGATTTAAACAACAAAAAATTCTGGAATAAGCTTTCTCTAATCTTTGCCGCCACCTTGGAAATGGTAAAAGAAGGCGCCGAGGAATTAGGTATCGACTTAAATGAAATCGAGATAGAGGAAAATCCATTACAGGAAAAAGAAAAAACTATAACTGAAAAAATAGCTCATGATTATGGCACCAAGGTTTATAAATGGTTAGATGAGAACAGGAGTCTTTTTGAGGAGAAAGGAAAAGAACTCCTCATTATTGGAGAAGACAAACTCATCCCACTCACTGAGGCCCTTGAAATCATTAATTGGTATTCCATATTTATTGGAGCCAAAACCCACCGAGCCTTCCACAACCAGGATTTCGACTTCGATGATCCCATTCAAAACGATAATAATGGTTCCGCTAAGATAGCCTTGATAGCTATTGATAGATCCATAGAAGCATTCGGAGTTCTTCTGGAGCAAATTCCTGAAAAGGAAGACGAGATTTTACACTTCTTAATCCTCCTCTCCCAAATAAAAAATCAGTTAGAGGCCAAGTTCCCAAAAGCTTGGGATTTTCTTCGGGCTGGTTTTGATGAGTAGTTTAAATATACTTGAGGAAAGTGAAACCATTTTACGAAATAAATGAAGTCTCTCTAAAACTCTCAGCCCTACTGAGAGAAATCCTTCTGATAAAACCATTTTCTTCCATTGTTTCACTGAATGGCTATAAATTAATCCTTCTACAAAAGATACCACAGATCAAGTCAACAGAGATCATTTTTGCTTATTCAGGAGATGAGCTAAACAAGGAAAGAGAGAAACTAGAGCAAGGTGGAAGGATTCCAGAATAGCTCAAGGACCCAGAAGCAAAACTAGAGAATATTAGGTATAAAGGTGATTTGGGTAGGAAGATGTTTTAAGAAAAACCCCAAATTCAAGCTACTCAGAAACCCGATACTGCAAATCAGTAGCAAACATGATTTCCTCAAAAGTTCTGTCCAATGCTTTACTGTGAAAATTTTGTGCTACTAAATCTTCTTTAAACATCACAAAATCCCCTTTCTTAGCATCCACTTTATCTACTACAATCCAGAATGACAAATCAGTACTTTCTAGTATTTCTAAGAAAGTATAGCCTCCTCCATGCGCCAAATTGATGATTTCACCTTGATAATAGGGTTTATTCTCATGCTCTTTTTGTACTTGCTCATGATTATACTCTTCTGATACTTGTTCGTGGCTATGGTCATGATCGTGATCGTGGTCATGCTCATCTATATTTTCAACTTGTTCTATGGACTCACCTGCAGATTCTTGTCCCATATTTCTAAACTTAAAAACATATACTAAAACAGCTACTAAAGCGATTACTCCTAATACTTTTACAAATCTCATTTTTATATTTTTTGTTGTTTTCTATTCTTGCAAACAGAAGTTTATTGATTACTTAATTTTCGTTTCGAAAAACTAATAAGGATTAATAAGCTAAGCGTCCCTACTGAATAATATACCCATGTTGGAATTGGAACCGGATCTCCTGTAGCATAAGAATGAAGCCCTGCCAAATAAAAATTCACCCCATAATAAGTCATTAAAATGGAGAAAAAAGCCAATACCGAAAGAACTGTAAATAGATAGGGACTATATATTTTTTTCAATAACCTCATATGCAATACCAAAGTATAAACCAAAATAGAAACATAGGCCCAAGTTTCTTTTGGATCCCAACCCCAATATCTTCCCCATGATTCATTGGCCCAAATTCCTCCAAGGAAATTTCCTATGACCAATAAAGTTAGTCCTAAGATTAAGGTCACCTCATTAATATGAACAATACTTCTAATATGATTATCTATGTGAAGCTTATTATTAGATCTTAAGATATAGAGGATTAGAGAAATAATCCCCAATAACATCCCCACTCCAAAGAAACCATAACTAGCGGTAATAACCGAAACATGCAAACTCAACCAGAATGATTTGAGAACAGGAACCAAACTCGTAATTTTAGGATCAATTTCTCCCAAATAGGCTGAGAAAATAAAGATGCCTGCCACCATCATAGAAGCCGACATGGCAATGATGGATTTCCTAAAGAAGAATACCCCTGCAATCACCGCTGAATAGGCAATATAAATCATGGTTTCGTAGGTATTTGAAAGGGGTGCATACCCACCAATATACCATCGAACCCCTATTCCAAAAGTATGAAAAGCCAAAAGAATAATCCCAAGGCTAAAAATAAACCAACTTATCTTTGGATTAATTATTCTATTGAAGAAAATAGAACTGATACTATAAATCAACAAAACGAAGCCAAATAATAAATAGGCAATAGAGATTTTAATAAATAAGGCAGATTCATTATACCAGATTTCCATGTCCAATCTGTTTTGATCAGGAATTACTTTGGCGCCAAACTCTTTTTGATACTCTTTGATATACTCTATATGCTCAAAGCCTTGCTCAAAGTTACGGTTATATACTGCATCTAAGAATCGACCGGCAGATTGTTTCAACTCTCCATTATGAGAAGTCTCGAACATGGTTTTAAAGTCTACCCAAGTATTATTATCATCCTCTGGAACTGGAAAAACATTTAATAATACACCTCTAATCGACATAAATGCCACATTGAGTCGCTCGTCAACTTTTATCAAATCTCTTTCGAAGGTGCCTCTTTTTGAAGGTACCAGCTGATTTGCTTTCTCCACCTCCTCCGCAATTTTATAGTGTCCATTTTCATCAAAGAAATCATTGAAACACGCTAATTTCTGATCTTCCTTTAATCCTAACTTGATTCTTAGTTTAGGCGTTTTAACTTTAATCAAATATACCTTTTCCCAAATCTTAGGGCGAGAGAAAATCCCCATAAGCACCTGATTGGCATCCATCCCATTCCAGCTTCCTCTTCCCGTTAATTTATAGAGGATTTCGCGATTTTGGGAATCCAAAGGTTTCATTCGCCCATCTGGATCTTGCACTACCAATGAACCGAAAGCTGCTGCCAAACCTTTAGATTGCGATCCATAATCATTTAAATACTCTTCCACATAAGGAGAATATTCTTGGGCTGGAAGCATCATTGGAGTATTCAATAATAATAGAGGAATTAGAAATGAAGCGATGGGGGCCTCTCCTATTTTCCGAATCAGATATTGGAATCGTGATTGTTTATCGAATAAATTCAAAATCAAACCCAAAAACAATAAAACATAAGCTATATAAGTAATTTCGACGCCTGGGTCTTTATTCACAGTGAGTTGAGTTCCTAATTCATCGATATCGTATGAGGTTTGGAAGAATTTATAGCCAGCGTAAGTCAATGTATTATTCATATAGATTTCGGCTTTAAATTCTGTATCATTGGCTTTATCAATAACCACTACATTTGAATGGTATTCTGAGGGAGCTTGACTTCCTGGATATCGAGTTAATTGAAAATCTTCGAGCGCTAGATAAAAAGGGATTTCAATTTCTTCATCTCCCACTTGAACAATATTTGACTGGGCGCCTTTCCTGATATTCATTGTTCCTTCAATACCCCAATAATGAGTAATGGCAGCTCCAATAAGAATGAGAATAAAAGCCAGATGAAAAATGGTTCTGGCACTCCATATTTTTGATTTTGCCTTTATTAAAATCAATACCATATTGATACAAGCCAAAACAAAAACAAGGCTATACCAAAAGCTATGGTAGATGAAGCCCTTAGCTGCAGAACTACCAAAATCATTTTCTATAAATGTACCTATTGCCGCTCCTGTCGCAAGGATGACGAGTAAAACGACCATAGTAATATATGAACTCAGTATCTTTTTTATCAAGGTGCTTTTTTTTGTAAAAATAGCTTATTTCAGCTTTTCAAATTGTTAATTATCTCTTTAAAAAAAAGTATCCAGAACAAAAGTCCTGGATACTATATTTATAGATTCTCAAATGATGAAAGATTATTTTTTAACCTGTTCTCCATTTACTTCTTTAGAATAAGCTGTTTCAATATCATTACCAGGGAATGCTTTAGAATTATACGTACCATTAGCATCGGCCATTTTAATCCATTCTTTCTCTAAAGTCCTTTTGAATTCTAACTTAGCATCAACCATTTTATCAAAGTCTAAGCCAGCTAATTCTTGAGATAATGCTTTATCACTAAAATCAGGAGCGGCATAATTCATTACACCATGCTTAGCTAAAATACCAATCAATTGAATTCTTGCTTGCATAGCATGTTCGTTAGCTAGAGAAAGGTTTCTTAATACTTCCTCAGGTGCATGGAAGAATGCACCATGAGAAGCAACAGCATAATCCCATTTCCACTGACCAGTTCTGATTTCTTGACGAACCGCTTTAAGTTCTTCATCAGTTGCTCCTACTTCCATTGCTTTAGCAGTTTCAAGGTGAGCTTTTGCTAAATTATCCATTGCAATAATATGAAGTTGAGTTTTTCTCATATACTTCTGATGTACGATACCTCTTAATTTATCTTCACTTTCGCGGTGACAAGGCATACATGATCTATCCATTGTATTCAAAGGATTTTGTAATTGGTGATCAGAATACTTAACAGAACCTTCTTGTGTATATGGCATGTGACAATCGGCACAAGCAATACCTTTTTGACCGTGAATACCAGTCATGTGCATTTCGAAACCAGGATGCTGAGTTTTTAAAATTGGTGTTTTAGAGATTTTATTTGTGAAATCAGTGTGTCCAACTTCGTCATAGTATAATTCCATACCTTCTGCATTCAAACCATTGGCCCAAGGGAATGTAACTACTGCAGCTAATTGTTCTTTTCCATTTGCATCAGTATATTTAGTTTTCTTAAAATAGTATTCAGAGTGACAAGTAGCACAAACTAAGCTTCTTTTTTCTTGGTGAGTAGATTCTTCAAAAGTCTTAAGACCAGCAGCAGATAAACCTCTATTTAAATGAGGAACATTTACTCTAAGTTCAGCGGTTACATTATTGTGACAATTGGCACAACCAATACTGTTCTTTATTTCAGAACCATATCTTGCCCATTTTCCAGTGAAAAACTCATTTTCACCATCACGCTCAATCAATCTACCTACATCTGGAGATTTACAAGTCCAACAAGCAGTTGGCATAGGACCTGTTTTATCATCAACTGGAGCACCTGTTCTTAAAGTATTTGTATTACTCTGAATAGCATAATAATGACCACGTGGTGCATTATAGTCTTTTGCAAATCCATAACCAGCCCATAAAATAGGAAGCTGAGGATAAGCTTCTAATAAGTCTAAAATTTCTCCACTTTCTTTGGTCTTTAACCAAGAACTATATTGACGTGGATAATATCTTTCCCATTCATCGTTCTTATATTGCTTTTCACCATCGATAGCAGGTGTTTCGCTCAAAGCCACTTTTTGCTCTTTTTTCTCGTTAATGCTACCTGATAATGAAGACATTGTAATGATAGCAACAACTGAAACGATTAATAAAATTGTGAATTTAGATTTCATCTTTTCTAGTTTTAAATATTCTATTTTTCTTTTACTCCTAAATTATATGGTGTGGTGGTCACACCTCTCACTTTACCATGAGGTACGCTTTTATGACAGTCCCAACATTTTCTGCCACCTTCAACATATGGTGTATCATAATTATGATACTTGTCAGCATTCACCATAATCTGAGATGTAAGACTGCTATGGCAGGCAATGCAATTGGCTTGCACTCTTTCGGCTCCATAGTCACTTATTTGCATGGCGTGATCATAGGTGTTCATTGTAAATGCAACACTGTGATTCCAACCATCAATGGTCTTCGCTTTATACTTATTAAAAGCATTATCAGTAGGTAAGTGACAATCTACACAAGTAGCTACTCTAGCATGCGAACTGTGCTGCCATGTTGCATATTGGGTATTCATAACATGACAATTTATACATGCCTTAGGATCGGTAGACATATATGAAATAGCCTGTGAAATATGTACCATATAGCCGAAAAAGACAAGAGCCACAATAAATGCCAAAATGGCCAGCCTCTTAATAATGTTCTTTTTTTCCATAACTATATATTTGTTATTTATGATAATACAAAGCCTTAAAAAAAAACTAAAGGCTTTGTACTAGTTTTGTTATTTGCTGGTATAAAAATTAGGTTTAAATACAACCATTAAATAAGCCCAAGTACCATTTTTACTGTAAGCATCAGTAGTTGAATATCCTTTAATATGTCCTAACGTTTCAGTTCCAATCATTTCAGAGACACCTGCTGTAAATAGCATATTCTTATCTGCAGCATAGGTAACACCAAAATCAATTTCTAAACCTAAACCTTTACTCATATTTTCATATTCAGATTCTACAAAATCAGGACTTAATTCACCTGGCTTAGCTTTATATACATCTGCTGCAGCCATAAAATAATGAGGAGTTAAGAAAAATGACCATTTCTTAACTTTGAGATTAAAGGTAGCATAAATATCGATAAGACCTACATTATTAGCATGATTACCCACATAAAAATAATCCATATGACCATTAAACTTATGATTTGTTCCATATAAAGGAGTAAAAGATTTCATTTTCTTAGCATCTCCCATTTTATCTTTTAAGCTTGTTCCAGAAAGGTATTCAAAACCTAAAGTTACTTTTGAGTTTTCAGAAGATTTAATAGTTCCAGCTAAAGCGAAATACATAGCAGAAAGCTTAGTATCAAAATTATCAAGATTTCCCATTTGATAATAAACGGCGGCAGCAAGACCTACAGGGCCTAAAGTAGGAGTAAAACGAGCTCCAATAGTTTGTGAATAAGCAACTTTATAAGTATCTTCAGTTCCTTCTTCAACATCAGCAGCCTTTTCAAGCTTCTCCATTCCATTATTTAAAACTAGCAAGCTTAGTCCTGATTCTCCAATTTTTGCATGAAGCCACAAAAACTGCATGGCTTTATAATTAGATAAGTTAGTATAGTCATTTCCAAACAATGATTCTTTTTCTTGATTATAAGCAAAACCTAAATGCGCTTTAAAATTTGCACCTTCATATTTTAACAAACCTAGGTCATGGGCTCTGGCTTGCTGCGCCCAACCTACATTACCAAAAATACGAGAATCATCATAAACTAATTCCTGACGTCCAGCTTTTAAAGAAAACTTCTCATTAAAGAAATACTCTCCCCAAGCTTGATGTATTCCAAATCTATTTGAGGCTCCATTGTCTAATTGGCTAACATCTCCCCAAACTCTAATGTCTTGCATACTTACATATGCCTTAAAAACTTCAGAACCATAAAAAGCATTAAAGCGAGTACGTTGAGAAATTGCAAAAGCAGCTTTTGCATCAGTTGGAGGTAATGTTTTATAACCATTTCTTAGTTCTGCTCTAGGGCGAATTTCACCATCTACTTTGATTGTTTGACCAATAACCCAAGTGGCTAAAATGGTAAGAACAAGTGTTAATAGTAAAGATTTTAATCTCATAACTTTGATTTTTGATTTGATTTATTATCTATTTCAATTTAATTTCAGGCAACTTGATTTTCAAAAAGGCGGAAACAACAAGTTTTTTCCATATTGTGGTATTTAAATACCATTTATATGACAAAGGTAATTATGAAATAGATATTCGCAAGAATTCATGTTAAAAAAATAACAATATTTTCTAATTTAGAAATTTTCTAAATTAAATTCATTATGAAACGTATTGATTATGAAATGCCTAAGTTGGAATGGTAATGAATGAAGAATTTATACAATTTTAACACATCAAAATATCTAGATTTTTATATATTAATAATGGCCCCGAACTCTAATAAATGAAGAATCTACACCAAATAATAGCCTATCATTAATATTTATAAGTTTAAGGACAACAGGTTTCATTTATTAAAAACCCATTAACTTTTTAAATAATAAACGATTTCTACTTAAAAAAAATCCTCAGATACTATCGCGTATAATGACAGGGCAAACCATACTTTTATTTTGTCCACGGATTATCACAAATTAACACGGATTTCAGACCAAATGTAGACTTGGAATCACATGTTCCAAACCTTATTTTTTTGCTAAATTTCTAATACACAAACACTATTTAGGATTATCCTGCTATATTTATAGATTCAAAATCAATTTTTTACTATGAAATATCTTATACTATCCGCATTGGCAGTACTATTCAGCCTGTCATTATTGGCACAAACTCCGGAGCAATTGTTTCGGGTAAAAAAAGAAACCAATAGCGCCAAGCTACAGGCAGATGCCAATATATACAGGCAACAATCCGAAGAGCAAAAAGCTATTGCCGTTCAGGCTGCTTTGGAAAATGGTTGGCCCATCACCATTTCAACAGAAAATAATTTTGCTGAAATACAAAGACTGGATGAAAATGGTAATCCTATTTATTATACTACAACAAATTCTGATGCTGCAATTACTACATCAACTAATAAACTCTATAGTGGTGGTGGTTTAGGCTTAGATTTGAGTGGAACTGGCATGCTCATCGGAGAATGGGATGGCGGTGGTACTCAAGTTGAACATATTGAGTTCAATAACACCGGGTCCTCTAGAATTACGATTAAAGATACGCCATCTGGTTATCATTATCATGCCACTCATGTAGCCGGAACAATGATTGGACATGGATATTATACAGATTCTGGTACTGGAGCAAATTCAAAAGGAATGGCATCAAGTGCTTCAGTCGATTCTTACGACTGGACTGATGATTATGCCGAAATGGCAACAGCTGCAGCTGCTCCAACAAATTTGCTTATTTCTAATCATTCCTATGGTTATGTAGCTGGGTGGTATTGGAATGGATCTTCATGGGTTTGGTTAGGTGGTGCAAGTGAGCATAATATTTTTGGTTATTATGATAGTGGTGCCGCTTCTCTTGATGGTATTGCTGTAGATGCACCCTATTACTTGATAGTAAAATCTGCAGGAAACGATCGAGGTGATGGACCAGGAAATGCTTTTGAGCCCTATAACGATGGTCCCTATGATTGTATTTCTGGTACTGGAAATGCGAAAAATATTTTAACAGTTGGCGCCGTAGAAGATGTAGCAGCAGGTGATCAGTCTGATCCAAACAATATTGTTATGTCAAGCTTTAGTAGTTGGGGACCAGCTGATGATGGAAGAATTAAACCTGATATTTGTGGAAATGGGGTTGGAGTTTGGTCCGCCTACTGGGATGAAGATGACCCAAACACAACAGGATATTTTGCTGGATTAAATGGCACTTCTATGAGTGCTCCAAATGTGACAGGATCATTGCTGTTAGTTCAAGAACATTATTATGATTTAAATTCAGCCTATATGAAATCCGCTACTTTGAAAGCATTGACTATACAAACAGCTGATGAATGTGGACCAAATCAAGGCCCAGACTACATGTTTGGATGGGGATTGCTCAATGCAGAAACTACTGCCAATGTGATAACAAATAGAAATGTGAGCTCTTTAATAAAAGAAGAAAACTATAGTGGAACCACCTATTCAGTTACTGTTACAGCTAATGGAACAGATCCATTAAGAGCCACTTTGGTTTGGACTGACCCTGAAGGAAATCCTCCTTCTTATACATTAGACAATCCTGCTGCCATGCTGGTCAACGATTTGGATATGAGCATTACAGGAGCAAAAACCACCTATAGTCCTTATAAATTAGATAAAGACAATCCAGCCAATGCAGCCACAACAGGAGATAATGATGTGGACAATGTGGAGCAAATTCATATAGCCTCTCCAACCAATTCAAGCTATACCATTAGCATCACCCATGATGGTAGTATATCAGGAGGGAATCAGGCATTTTCACTTATTGTTACCGGAATTGTGATTGACAACCCTGTTGTAGTTACGTCTGAACCTACAGATGCTACAGCCACATCCGTTACATTTAGTGGTGAAGTTACTCTTGAGAATGGTTCTGGTGTTACTGCCAGAGGTTTTGTTTATAGTACAGATGAAAACCCTGACATTGATGATGTTAACGATGTTGTAGTACCTGATGGAAGCGGATTAGGAAGTTTCTCGGAAACCGTTACCGGTTTAAATCCAAATACCACCTATCACGTTAGAGCATACGCCACAAACACTTCGGGAACGGGCTATGGAGATGATAAAGATTTTATCACAACATCAACTACAACATGGGAAGGCTCCACTTGGGATGGAGGCGCACCTACTGCTTCCATTCATGCAATAATTGATGGAAACTACACCAGTTCAGGTTCATTGGACTGTAATAATCTGACCATTACCTCTGGCAAAACCTTTAATTTAAGTGTAAATAATGGAGTAACAGTAAATGGAGATTTCACCAACAATGGTATATTTAATATCAAATCAGATGCTACAGGTATTGGCTCACTAATAACTTTAGGAGATATTTTTAATAATGGGACATTTAATATGGAGCGATATGTAGCTGAGGATGCATGGCATTATATTAGCGCTCCATTATCAGGTAATAAAGCAGATGTTTTTGCAGGATCGTATCTGCAAAAATGGGATGAAACAATAGCTGATTGGATAGAAATCACTTCCTTAACTGATGATTTGGAAAAAGGAATAGGATATTCACTTTGGTCTGATTCCAAAACTAACTTGTTTACCTTCACAGGAGCTCCATATACTGGCAACAGTAATATTCCTATTACAAAAACAGCAAACGCCAGTGGATATATAGGAGCTAATCTTATCGGAAATCCTTTTCCTTCATCGATAGATTGGGATTTATTAGATGGTATAGGATATGGTGCAAAACATACTTATGATGGCGTAAACGAAATCTACAGAACATATAATGATGAAGCTGGAGATGGCTCCCAATACATTCCTCCTGGTCAAGGATTCTTTATAGTGGCCGATTATACAGGAACTTTTAATGTAGGTAATGCAGATCGAGTTCATAGCGGGACAAATACCTTTGTTAAAGAAGAAAACACAATTGCGAATGGAGTGGTATTAAAAACAGGTATTGATGCTATTTCTGATGAAGTTTGGATTGGTTTTATTAGTGATGCAAGCCCTGGCTATGAGCGTAAATACGATGCGCATAAATTCTTTTCACCCAGAATGGATTTACCCCAGATTTATACAAAATATGAAGATACTCAATTAAGTATCGATAGAAGACCAGAAACCAATACCATTCAATTGGGATTCCAATGCCAAAACAATGGTAAATACTCTATCGATATAGTTCAAATAAATGGTATCGCAGCTGTTGAATTAGAGGACACCAAGACAGGAATCTTACACAATCTTAAATTAAGTTCTTATGAGTTTGAATGGTCTACAAGTGATGATGAAGAACGTTTTGTATTACATTTGAATGCTACCAATACTCAATCGTTCATCAACTCCCAAACCAACATCTATTCTATAGGCAATCAGATATATGTTTCTCAAGAACAACCAACAGCATATTCCTCTATAAAAGTGTATAATTTAAATGGTCAGCTGGTATTTGAAAGCTCTCTTTCAGAGAAAAATCTCCATAGATTTGCTTTAAATGTTGAAAATGCTGTATATTTGGTTCAATTAATAGGTGAAAACCAACAACAAACAGAAAAAATCATCATCAAAAAATAAAGCTATGAAAAAACTATTGAAAACCTTATCTATCTTTTTATTCTTTATGGCTTTAAATACTGGTTTCGCCCAAACTCCCCCTCCTCCAAATAATAATAATGGATCCCCCGGTGGTGGGAATACACCAGTTGGTGGTGGAGCCCCTATTGGTGGTGGAATAGTCATATTAGTTTCTGTAGCTTTAGCTTATGGTTATGCAAAATACTATTTAAAAAAACCAGACTATACTGTGGAAGAAGAATCTTAGAAAAGTTTTTCTTCTTAAAAAACATATTTTTAAAGCTAGGAAAGTCTATTTTTCTAGCTTTTTATTTTTTCTAGGAACCTGAGTTCGGTTTTTAACTATCTGAAATTCAGTTGTTAATCGTAATATTTTT